>NZ_JBYSZI010000009.1:0-135126 GCF_058787075.1 Cupriavidus sp. FW305-46 | reverse complement strand
GACGCTGTCGCAGAAGGTGCCGGTCACCGGCGCGGTGATCGTCACCACGCCTCAGGATATCGCGCTGCTGGATGCCAAGAAGGGCCTGAAGATGTTCGAGAAGGTGGGCATTCCCATCCTGGGCATCGTCGAGAACATGGCGGTCTACTGCTGCCCGAACTGCGGCCATGTCGAGCATATCTTCGGCCACGGCGGCGGCGAGAAGATGTGCGCCGACTACGGCGTTGACCTGCTCGGCAGCCTGCCGCTGAACCTGCAGATCCGCGAGCAGGCCGACTCCGGCCGTCCGACCGTGGTGGCCGAGCCCGACAGCCCGGTGGCCGAGATGTACCGCGCCATCGCGCGCAAGGTGGCGATCAAGGTCGCCGACAAGGCGCGCGACATGACCAGCAAGTTTCCGAGTATCGTGGTGCAAAACACCTGAGCGCGCGCCGCGCGCAGCAACCATGGAAAGCCAGCCTGCCCCCGACCTGCCGGCACCCGCTGCCCGCCCCGCCGTGACCATGGCGGTGGTGATGCGCAAGGTCGCGCTGGCCAACCGCTGGCAGCCGTGGAAGTGGGAGCTGGACGCGGTGCTGCCGGACCTTGGCGAGTTCGGCACGCACCCCGTGTGCCTGGAGCACGACGCCCACGGCGCGCACTGGCTGTACCCGGGGTTCGAGGTGACGCTGTTCCGCGACCAGGGCGAAGGCTATTACCTGAACCTGACTTCGACCACGCCGTGCTGGTTCGTGCTGTGGCGCATGCCGGAGGACGAAGTCCCTGGCGAAGAGGCCCATCCGGTGCCGATGACCGTGACGCTGTCGTACAACGAGGCCGGCCGCTGGCTCGATGCCGGAGAGACCGTCGAGAACGTGCCGCTGGCGCCCGAGCAGCGCGAGTGGCTGCAGGCCTATGTCGACCAGCACTACCGGCCCGAGCCCAAGCAGCGGCGCCGGCCCGAATCCTTCAAGGCGCCGGAAGACCGCGCCCGCTACTGATTACTGATCCTGACGACCTGAGCTTGCCCTGCCGATGAGCGATTCGTCCTTCCTGTCGCGCTGGTCGCGCCGCAAGGCCGCGGTGCGGGAGGGCGTGCCCGTGCCGGCAGAGCCGGCACCACCAGCGCATGCCGAAGCCGTTCCCGCGACCACCGGCGCAGCACCCGAAGCGCCGCAGGTACCGGCCCCGACGCTGGAGGACGTGGCCGCGCTGCGCCCCGGCGACGAGATCGCCCGGTTCGTGGCCCGCGGCGTGGATGAGGCGGTCAAGCGCGCGGCGCTGAAGACGCTGTTCGCCGATCCGCACTTCAACGTGATGGACGGGCTCGACATCTATATCGACGACTACAGCAAACCCGATCCGATCCCGCCGGAAATCCTGCGCCAGCTGCGCCAGTCCGAGACACTGGGCCTGTTCGAGCCGACCGACGAGGAACGCGCGGCGGCACAGGCCGCGGCCGCCGCCGCGGGGCCTGTGGATGTACCGCCGGCGGCGCCCGCCGAGTTCGCCGAATCCGGCGAGACCGCCGACACTACGGACATACCCGCACCAATCGAAACGCCGCAGCAAACTGTAAGTCAAAGCGCAGAACAGGGCCTGCAAGACCCGGATAAATGCGCGTAGCCTCACAGGTGCAGCGCAGCCTACAATAGGCATCCCCACAATCCGCCGGCCCGCAGACCCCTCACCAAGAAGGACGTCCGGACCGGTCAGCCGCATTCGCCATGCCGACGCTGATCTGCAACTGCAACGACACCATGCCGCTTGACGGGGCGGCATTGTCCGAAGCAACCAAGGACGCCAACCAGGGCCCCTTGAAGGTCCATCGCCTGCTGTGCCGGCGCGAGATCGGCGACTTCACCGCCGCGCTCGATGGCACCGACGACGTCATCGTCGCCTGCACCCAGGAACGCCAGCTCTTTACCGAAGTCGCAGCGCAGGCCGCGCAGGGCAGCGATGGCCGCCTGGTGGTGACCGCGCCGGTGCGCTTCGTCAATATCCGCGAGACCGGCGGCTGGTCACAGGGCGCCCGGCGCGACCCGAAGACCGCCAATGCCAAGATCGCCGCGCTGCTGGCCGTGGCCGCGCTGCCCGAACCTGACCCGGTGCCGGTGGTGGATTACCGTTCCGACGGCGCGGTGCTGGTGCTGGGCCCGGCCCAGCGGGCGCTGCCGTGGGCCGAGCGGCTGGCCGCGATGCAGCTCGAGGTCACGGTGCTGCTGACCGGCAGCGACATGCGTGAAGGCGCCGCGGCGCAGCCGGCGGCGCGCGCTTATCCCGTTCACAGCGGCCGGCTGGCCTCGCTGACAGGCTGGCTGGGAGCGTTCGAGGCCAGCTGGGAGACCGGTGCCGGCCGCAGCAACCCGATCGACCTGGACCTGTGCACCCGCTGCAACGCCTGCATCGACGCCTGTCCCGAGGACGCGATCGACTTCAGCTACCAGATCGACCTGTCGCGCTGCCGCTCGCACCGTGCTTGCGTGCGCGCCTGCGGCGCCGCCGCGGCGATCGACTTCGACCGCCCGCAGGGCACAGTGCAGGGACGCTTCGACCTGGTCTTCGACCTGTGCGACACGCCCGCCTTCACCATGCACCAGCCGCCGCAGGGCTACCTGCACGCGGGCGCCGATGCCGCGCGCCAGCAGGCCCAGGCGTTGCTGCTGGCAGGCCTGGTGGGCGAGTTCGAGAAGCCCAGGTTCTTCCGCTACAAGGAAAACCTGTGCGCGCATGGCCGCAACCAGACTACCGGCTGCACCGCCTGCATCGACATCTGCTCGACCGAGGCCATCGGCTCGCGCTGGCATGACGGCAAGGGGCGCATCGAAGTCACGCCCAACCTGTGCATGGGCTGCGGCGCCTGCACCACCGTCTGCCCGAGCGGGGCCATCAGCTATGGCTACCCGGGGCCGGAGGTGACCGGCGCGCGCCTGCGCACGCTGCTGTCGGCGTACCGCCGGGCCGGCGCACGCGATCCGGTGGTGCTGCTGCATGGCGAGGAATATGGCACGCCGGCGCTGCTGGCGCTGGGCCGTTCCGCCCGCGGCGGCAAGGCCAAGGGCGTGCCCGCCAATGTGATGCCGTTGTCGCTGTTCCACCCGGCCTCGGCCGGGCTGGAGTTGTGGCTCGCCGCGCTGTGCTGGGGCGCCAGCCGCGTAGCGGTGCTGCTGACCGGCGAGGAGGCACCGCAGTACCGCACCGCGCTGCTGGAGCAGATCGCGGTCGGGCGCGCTCTGCTGGCGGGCCTGGGCTATGACGGCGAGGTGCTGTCGCTGGTCGAGGCCGCCGATACCCCGGCGCTGGATGCCGGCCTGGCGGCGCTGCGCCCGGGCCGCAACGCGCTGCCGCCGGCGCCGTTCGGCCCGGTCGCGGCCAAGCGCGAGATGCTGGACTTTGTGCTGGACCACCTGGCCCGGCACGCGCCGGTGCCCGCGCCAAGCGTGCCGCTGCCGGCCGGCGCGCCGATCGGCGCGATCGCAGTGGATACGGGCAAGTGCACCATGTGCATGGCCTGTGTCGGCGCGTGCCCGTCGCAGGCGCTGCGCGACAATCCCGAGCGCCCGGTGCTCAGCTTTATCGAGCGCAACTGCGTGCAATGCGGGCTGTGCGAGAAGACCTGCCCGGAAGACGCCATCAGCCTGGTGCCGCGCCTGCTGGCCGGCGACGCGGCGCGCCGCCCGGTGACCCTCAACGAGACCCAGCCGTTCCATTGCATCCGCTGCGCCAAGCCGTTCGGCACGGCGCAGATGGTGGAGTCGATGCTGGTGCGCCTGGCCGGCCATCCCGCCTTTGCCGGCGCCGCGGCCGAGCGCCTGAAGATGTGCCCTGACTGCCGCGTCATCGACATGATAGAGCGCGATACGGGAACCGCCACCGGCGCCACGCTGCGCTGACGGCGGCGGGGCTACCCAGGACAAATCATCACGACATGACAGATTTCCAGCCGATCCAGCTCACCGCCGCGCCGCCGGCCGACGATGCCGAAGACACCGCCCGCGCCGACCTCTACGGCCTGCTCGCCACGCTGTTCTACCACGCGCCCGACGCCGCGCTGCTGCACCACATCGCCGCCAACCGCGCCGTGGGCGATGACGCGAACACCGTGCTGGGCAAGGCGTGGAATGCGTTGTGCGATGCAGCATCGGAGACCACCGCGGCCGAGGCGGAGGAGGAGTACCGGCTGCTGTTCGTGGGCGTGGGCCGGCAGGATGTGTTCCTGTACGGCTCCTTCTACATGACCGGCTTCCTGAACGAGCGCCCGCTGGTGGCGCTGCGCGAAGACCTCGCCCGCTACGGCCTGGAGCGTCATGAAGATGTCAGCGAGACCGAGGACCATATCGCCACGCTGTGCGAGGTGATGCGCTTCCTGGTGGCGGGCGACGACCTGGCGGTGTCCAACCTGGGCGAGCAGCAGCGCTTCTATGCGCAGCACCTGCAGCCCTGGGTGGAGCGATTGTGCGATGCAGTGACGGCGCACCCGCAGGCGCGTTTCTATCGCGGCGTGGCCGGCTTGCTGGGCGCGTTTGCCGGCGTTGAGGCGGTGGCGCTCGAGATGCATTGAGCGCGGGCATTGAATATCGGCACGCTTGCGGGCTTCTTTAGCGCCGCGAGGCCAAGGCAGCCGCTTACACGAAAATGAGTTGGAAAGTAGGGAAAAACCCGCGCATATCATGGTCTTTCCCGCTAGTTGAATCTAGAATATGCATAACAACGCATAACGGCTAAATCCATCGGGCTTTGTCAGCCGAGGAGCCCCCACATGACAGAGAAGCAAACCAGGGTCGCGCGCCGCACGTTTCTCGCGGGCGCTGGAGTTGTGGCTGCCGCTACGGGCGCGGCAGCGCTGACCGCGCGCGGTCCGGCCATGCCGGGCCAGGCCACCGCTCTGCCGGAACCCACCGATCCTCCGTCGGACAGCAAGGGTTACCGGGTCTCTGACCACATCCGCAAGTACTACCGGACCACGCTGGTGTAGCTGCCCAGGGCGGTGTGGTCTGCCGCGCCGCCTGCAACCGGACGCAACCGGCGTCCGCATCTGAGGTGAGACATGATCTTGACCCGCAAACGCGCGGCGCAGGGCGCATCCGCCCGCCTCGCTGACGGCCTGGCCAACCGGCCTGAACCTGCCGGCGCAGCCTCCGGCCGACTCTCGCAACGGCTCGCGGCCAGCCTGGCCGGCGCAATGCCGACCATGGACCGCCGCAGCTTCCTCAAGCGCTCTGGCATCGGCGTCGGTGCCGGGCTGGCGGCCTCGCAGCTGACGCTGATCCGCAAGGCGGACGCTGCCGACGACAAGAAGGCGGCCGCCGACGGCAAGACCGGCATCGTGGTCAGGCGCACCGTGTGCGGCCACTGCTCGGTCGGCTGCGCGGTCGACGCGGTGGTGCAGAACGGCGTGTGGATCCGCCAGGAGCCCGTGTTCGATTCGCCCATCAACCTGGGCGCGCACTGCGCCAAGGGTGCGGCGCTGCGCGAGCACGGCCACGGCGAATACCGCCTCAAGTACCCGATGAAGCTGGTCAACGGCAAGTACCAGCGCATCAGCTGGGACCAGGCGCTGGACGAGATCACCGCCAAGATGAAGGAGATCCGCCAGCAGACCGGCCCGGACTCGATGTTCTTCGTCGGCTCGTCCAAGCATAGCAACGAGCAGTCCTACCTGCTGCGCAAGTGGGTGTCGTTCTTCGGCACCAACAACACCGACCACCAGGCGCGCATCTGCCACTCCACCACCGTGGCGGGCGTGGCCAACACGTGGGGCTACGGTGCGATGACCAACTCGTACAACGATATGCAGAACTCGAAGGCAGCTCTGTATATCGGCTCCAACGCGGCCGAGGCGCACCCGGTGTCGATGCTGCACCTGCTGCACGCCAAGGAGAACGGCTGCAAGGTGATCGTGGTCGACCCGCGCTACACGCGCACCGCGGCCAAGGCCCAGCATTATGTGCGCATCCGCTCGGGCACCGACATCGCGTTCCTGTTCGGCATGCTGTACCACATCTTCCAGAACGGCTGGGAAGACCAGAAGTACCTGAACGACCGGGTCTATGGCATGGACAAGGTCAAGGAAGAGGTGCTGGCCAAGTGGACCCCCGACAAGGTCGAGGAAGTCTGCGGCGTGCCCGAGGCGCAGGTGAAGATGGTCGCCGAGATCATGGCCAAGAACCGCCCCAGCACGCTGGTGTGGTGCATGGGCCAGACCCAGCACACCATCGGCAACGCGATCGTGCGCGCCTCGTGCATCGTGCAGCTGGCGCTGGGCAATATCGGCGTGTCGGGCGGCGGCGCCAACATCTTCCGCGGCCATGACAACGTGCAGGGCGCCACCGACGTGGGTCCCAACCCGGACTCGCTGCCGGGCTACTACGGCCTGGCCACCGGCGCGTGGAAGCACTACGCCGCGGTGTGGGGCGTGGACTACGAATGGATCAAGAAGCAGTTCGTGTCGCAGGCGATGATGGAGAAGTCCGGCACCACGGTGTCGCGCTGGATCGATATCGTCACCGAGAAGAATGAGCTGATCGACCAGGACAACAATGTGCGCGGCGTGTTCTTCTGGGGCCATGCCCCGAACTCGCAGACGCGCGGCCTGGAGATGAAGAAGGCGCTGGACAAGCTCGACCTGCTGGTGGTGGTCGACCCCTATCCGTCGGCGACCGCGGCCATGGCCAACATGCCGCCGGCCGAGGGCGACAAGGTCAACCCGAACCGCGCGGTCTACCTGCTGCCGGCCTGCACGCAGTTCGAGACCTCGGGCACGTGCACCGCGTCGAACCGCTCGCTGCAATGGCGCGAGAAGGTCATCGAGCCGCTGTTCGAGTCGATGCCCGACCATACGCTGATGCAGGCGTTTGCCGACCGGCTCGGCTTCGGCAAGGAGCTGTCGAAGAACATGAAGCTGATCGAGGTCAAGCGCGCCGGCCGTACCTGGATGGAGCCTGAGCCGGAATCGATCCTGCGCGAGATCAACGCCAGCAACTGGACCATCGGCTACACCGGCCAGTCGCCGGAGCGGTTGAAGGCGCATATGCGCAATATGCAGATGTTCGACGTCAAGACGCTGCGCTGCAAGGCGGGCAAGGACCCGGTCACCGGCTACGACCTGAGCGGCGACTACTTCGGCCTGCCGTGGCCGTGCTACGGCACGCCGGAACTGAAGCACCCGGGCTCGCCCAACCTGTACGACACCAGCAAGCACGTGATGGACGGCGGCGGCAACTTCCGCGCCAACTTCGGCGTGGAGCGCGACGGCGTCAACCTGCTGGCCGAGGACGGCTCTTGCTCGCTGGGCGCGGAGATCACCACCGGCTATCCGGAGTTCGACCATGTGCTGCTGAAGAAGCTGGGCTGGTGGGACGACCTGACCGATGCCGAGAAGGCCAAGGCCGAAGGCAAGAACTGGAAGACCGACCTGTCGGGCGGCATCCAGCGCGTGGTGATGAAGAACCATGGCTGCCATCCGTTCGGCAACGCCAAGGCGCGCGCGGTGGTATGGAACTTCCCCGACGCGATCCCGCAGCATCGCGAGCCGCTGTACTCCACGCGCCCGGACATGGTCGCCAAGTACCCGACCCACGACGACAAGATGGCGTTCTGGCGGCTGCCGACGCTGTACAAGTCGGTGCAGCAGCGCAATATCGAGAACAAGGTCTATGAGAAGTTCCCGATCATCCTGACCTCCGGGCGGCTGGTCGAGTACGAGGGCGGTGGCGAGGAAACCCGCTCCAACCCGTGGCTGGCCGAACTGCAGCAGGAGAACTTCGTCGAGATCAACCCGCGCGCGGCGTCCGACCGCGGCATCCGCAATGGTGACTTCTGCTGGGTGAAGACGCCCACCGGGGCCCGCATCAAGGTGCGCGCGCTGGTGACCGAGCGGGTTGGGCCCGATACCGCGTTCATCCCGTTCCATTTCTCGGGCTGGTGGCAGGGCAAGGACCTGAAGGACTACTACCCCGCGGGCGCGATGCCGGTGGTGCGGGGCGAGGCGGTCAACACGGCCACCACCTACGGCTATGACTCGGTGACGATGATGCAGGAAACCAAGACCACCGTTTGCCAGATCGAGCGGTTTGCCTAAGCGCAGAGGGACACCATGGCACGCATGAAATTTATCTGTGACGCCGAGCGCTGCATCGAGTGCAACAGCTGCGTCACTGCCTGCAAGAACGAGCACGAGGTGCCCTGGGGCGTGAACCGGCGCCGCGTGGTCACCGTCAACGACGGCATGGTCGGCGCCGAGAAATCGATCTCGGTGGCCTGCATGCACTGTTCGGACGCGCCCTGCATGGCGGTCTGCCCGGTCGACTGCTTCTACCGCACCGAGGACGGCGTGGTGCTGCACGACAAGGACGTCTGCATCGGCTGCGGCTACTGCTCCTACGCCTGCCCGTTCGGCGCGCCGCAGTTCCCGTCGACCGGCACCTTCGGCGTGCGCGGCAAGATGGACAAGTGCACCTTCTGCGCTGGCGGCCCGGAAAAGAACGGCTCGGAAGCTGAGTTCGAGAAATACGGCCGCAACCGCCTGGCCGAAGGCAAGCTGCCGCTGTGCGCCGAGATGTGCTCGACCAAGGCGCTGCTGGGCGGCGACGGCGATGTGATTGCCGACATCCTGCGCAACCGCGTGATCAAGCGCGGCACCGGCGGCGACGTGTTCGGCTGGGGCACGGCCTACGGCACCGCCAAGGGCGGCGCGGCCCAGCCGGCCCAACCGGCACAGCCGGCGCCCGCCGCACCGGCCGCACCCGCGGCCCCGGGAGGGCAAGCGTCATGAACCGCGTCCGCGTTGTTGCATTGCTGTCGCTGTGCGGCGTGCTGCTGGCAGCTTGCGGCGAGAAGCCGCAGACCATCGGCCCGTCGCACCGCAAGGCTGACGCCCAGGCCTTCCAGGGCGCCCCGGACGATCCGTTCGTGGCCAAGGGCTGGAAGCAGGGCGACAAGACCAGCTGGGACAACCAGATTCGGCAGCGCAACCAGTTGCAGAACGAGTACAACCGCACGCAATGAAGGCGCTGCAGCTGGGCCGCCCCGGCAGCCGGGCGCCGGCCCTCGACGATCCGAAGGAGTGCACATGACGCCGTCGCAGAATGCATGCCGCGCAGGCTGGCGGCGCTGGCTCAGCGCCGGCGCGCTGGCGCTGGCGGCCTTTGCCGGCACCGCCGCCGCACAGGCGCCGGCCTCGGCACCGCCGGCACCGGCCGCCGCGCAGGCCAATGCCGACACCAACAACCCGGCCACGCACCCGGTCCAGCCGCTGGCCGGCATCGCATCCGAGAATATCTTCAACATACCGCGCCGCGATATCGCCGCCGAGGCCCAGTCGCAGCAGCAGCGCACCGTCACGCAGCCCGGCAACAATGCGCCGGTCTGGCGCGAGGTCAATTCCGACCAGCGCCACTACAGCAGCCTGCCCGACAAGGAAGCGGGCGTGCTGATCCAGCGCACCGGGCAGCAATGGCGCCTGTTCCGCAACGGCGTCATCACCGTCTGGGGCGGCTGGCTGCTGCTGGTGGTGCCGCTTGCCATCCTGGGCTTCTTCCTCTGGCGCGGCACCATCCCGCTGCGCACGCCGCGCACCGGCCGCATGATCGAGCGCTTCACGCCGCTTGAGCGCATCGTCCACTGGACCATGGCGATCTCGTTCGTGGTGCTGGCGGTGTCGGGCATCGTGCTGCTGCTGGGCAAGCATTTCCTGCTGCCGCTGATGGGCCACATGCTGTTCGGCTGGCTGACCTACGTGCTGAAGAACCTGCACAACGTGATCGGCCCGATCTTCACGCTGTCGGTGATCGTGGCCTTCGTGGTGTTCGTGCGCGACAACCTGCCCAACCGCGACGATATGCGCTGGGTCACCAGCCTTGGCGGCCTGGCATCCGGCAAGCATGTGCCGAGCGGGCGCTTCAATGCCGGCGAGAAGATGTGGTTCTGGATCGGCGTGTTCGTGTTCGGGCTGGTGCTGTCGGCATCGGGCTGGGTGCTGGACATGATCGTGCCGGGCATGGACTACTACCGCGCGACCATGCAGATCGCCAACGTGATCCATGGGATCTCGGCCGTGCTGATGATCGCGATGGCGTGCGGCCATATCTACATGGGCACGGTCGGCATGGAAGGCGCCTACCGTGCCATGCGCGACGGCTGGGTGGACGAGGCCTGGGCCAGGGAGCACCACGAGCACTGGTACGACGACATCAAGTCCGGCAAGATCCCGGCCCAGCGATCGGCCAGCCCGGAAGCCGCCGCGGGGCGCAGCCCCCGGCATACCCCGGGCGAAGCCTGAGGCCGGCGCTAACCAGACCATGCGGAACCCACGATGACGAAGACACGCACCCTGACGCTGGTTGCCCTGTGCGCGGGCGCCACCCTTGCCACCGGCGCGCTGGCCAAGCTGCCGCCGCCGACCGAGGCCCAGCAGGCCAAGGCCGCCGAGACCAAGGCGCGCGCCGCCTGGGCCGACAAGGTCGCCGCCTACCAGTTGTGCCGCGCGCAGGACAAGACCGCGGCGCGTTACTTCGCCGAGCGCAAGGCCCACGGCCAGGAAGCCCGCGCGCCGTCGCAAGCCGCCGCGTGTGCCGATCCGGGCCCGTTTGTGGCGCCGACCGCCGCTGCGCCTGCCGCCCCGGCGCCAGCCGTGGCCAGCACCGCGGCCGACGCCAAACCAGCCGCGGCCGGCGCGGTACAATCCCCTGCAAAGGCGCCGTAACCACAGCCCCATGCACGCCGCGCGCGGCGCGGGGGCCCTCACCAGCAGCCCCGAGCCCCTCGTCATGACCCTGCGTCCCGAGCTTACCCAGGCAGCCGTTCCCCTGATCGAAGAGGTTGAAGTCGTCGACGAGCAGGGCCGCGTGCGCGCGGCCTACCTGCCGGGCGAGCGTCCGCTGACGGTCTACCTCGACAAGCGCGAGCTGGTCACGCTGATGACCCTGGGCGGCGCGCCCGAGCACCTGGTGCTGGGCTACCTGCGCAACCAGCGGCTGGTGGAATCGATCGAAGACATCGCCGCGGTGCAGGTCGACTGGGAAACCGAGTCGGCCGCCGTGACCACGCGCAATGGCGTGGACCGCATCGAGGAACGCACCGCGCGCCGCGTGGTGACCACCGGCTGCGGGCAAGGCACCGTGTTCGGCTCGCTGCTCGATGAGGTCGACAACATCCGCCTGCCGGTTGGCGCCACGCTGGACCAGGACACCCTGTACGGCATCATCGACACCATCCGGCTGCAGCAGTCGGTCTACAAGCAGGCTGGCTCGGTGCACGGCTGCGCGCTGTTCCAGGGCACCGAGCTGCTGATGTTCATCGAGGACGTGGGCCGCCACAACGCCGTGGACGCCATCGCCGGGCGCATGTGGCTGGAAGGCATGACGGGCGGCGACAAGATCTTCTACACCACCGGGCGCCTGACTTCCGAGATGGTGATCAAGGGCGCGCAGATGGGCATCCCGTTCCTGCTGTCGCGCTCGGGCGTGACGCAGATGGGCTACCAGATGGCCCGGCGCGTCAACCTGACGCTGTTTGCGCGCTGCACCGGCAAGCACTTCCTGCTCTACACCGGGCGCGAGCGCTTCCGCCACCGGCTGCCTGAAGACGCAGTGGCGTAAGCGTCACTTGGTTGTTTGCGTTTGCTTAAAGGGGTGGGCGCGATTGGTTGTACAATGCGGCGCACTCCGAGCCAGTGTGTTTACCCTCCCAACCTTATGAGCATCAAATCCGACAAGTGGATCCGCCGCATGGCGGAGCAGCACGGCATGATCGAGCCGTTCGCGCCAGGCCAGGTCCGGGAGCAGGACGGGCGCAAGATCGTTTCGTACGGCACCTCGAGCTACGGCTACGACATCCGCTGCGCCGACGAATTCAAGATCTTCACCAATATCAACAGCACCATCGTCGATCCGAAGAATTTCGACGAGAAGTCGTTCGTGGATTTCAAGGGCGATGTCTGCATCATCCCGCCCAATTCGTTCGCGCTGGCGCGCACGATGGAATACTTCCGGATCCCGCGCAGCGTGCTGACCATCTGCCTGGGCAAGAGCACCTACGCCCGCTGCGGCATCATCGTCAATGTGACGCCGTTCGAGCCGGAGTGGGAAGGCTATGTGACGCTGGAGTTTTCCAACACCACGCCACTGCCCGCCAAGATCTACGCCGGCGAGGGTTGCGCCCAGGTGCTGTTCTTCGAAAGCGACGAAGTCTGCGAGACCTCGTACCGCGACCGCGGCGGCAAGTACCAGGGCCAGCACGGTGTCACACTGCCGAAGACCTGAGCGCATTACAATGCCGGCGTTTGCCGGAAGGCTGGCCCCGAGAATGGCCGCCACACCTGACGTCAGAGCCACATGTCGCCGCAGCGGGGAACCTCCCGCCGGCCATGTGGCTCAAGTCCTTTATGTCCTGCTTTCCATCAAGGATGCCCGATGAAATTCCGTTTCCCCGTCATCATCATTGACGAAGACTTTCGCTCCGAGAACATCTCCGGCTCGGGCATCCGCGCGCTGGCCGAGGCGATCGAGAAAGAGGGCATGGAGGTCATGGGCCTGACCAGCTACGGCGACCTGACGTCGTTTGCGCAGCAGTCCAGCCGGGCATCGACCTTTATCGTCTCGATCGACGACGACGAGTTCACGCGCGACGGCGATGACCAGCTCGAGGCCGCCGCGATCGAAAAGCTGCGCGCCTTCGTTACCGAAGTGCGCCGCCGCAACTCGGACCTGCCGATCTTTCTGTACGGCGAGACCCGCACCTCGCGCCATATCCCCAACGATATCCTGCGCGAGCTGCACGGCTTCATCCACATGTTCGAGGACACGCCGGAATTCGTGGCACGCCACATCATCCGCGAAGCCAAGGTCTACCTCGACACGCTGGCGCCGCCGTTCTTCAAGGCGCTGATCGACTACGCGCAGGACAGCTCGTACTCGTGGCATTGCCCGGGGCACTCGGGCGGCGTGGCGTTCCTGAAGAGCCCGGTGGGCCAGGTGTTCCACCAGTTCTTCGGAGAGAACATGCTGCGCGCCGACGTCTGCAACGCGGTCGACGAACTGGGCCAGCTGCTGGACCACACGGGTCCGGTGGCCGCGTCGGAGCGCAATGCCGCGCGCATCTTCAACTCCGACCACATGTACTTCGTCACCAACGGCACCTCCACCTCGAACAAGATGGTGTGGCATGCCAATGTGGCGCCGGGCGACATCGTGGTGGTGGACCGCAACTGCCACAAGTCGATCCTGCACGCGATCATGATGACGGGCGCGATCCCGGTCTTCCTGATGCCCACGCGCAACCACTACGGCATCATCGGCCCGATCCCGAAGAGCGAGTTCGATCCGGAGACGATCAGGAAGAAGATCGCCAACCACCCGTTCGCCAGCAAGGCCAAGAACCAGAAGCCGCGCATCCTGACCATCACCCAGGGTACGTACGACGGCGTGCTGTACAACGCCGAGCAGATCAAGGAAATGCTGGCCGCCGAGATCGATACGCTGCACTTCGATGAAGCCTGGCTGCCGCATGCGGCCTTCCACGATTTCTATCGCAATATGCACGCGATCGGCAAGGACCGCCCGCGCAGCAAGGACGCGCTGGTGTTCGCCACGCAGTCGACGCACAAGCTGCTGGCCGGCCTGTCGCAGGCCTCGCAGATCCTGGTGCAGGATTCCGAGACGCGCAAGCTGGACCGCTACCGCTTCAACGAGGCGTACCTGATGCACACCTCGACCAGCCCGCAGTACTCGATCATCGCCTCGTGCGACGTGGCCGCGGCGATGATGGAAGCGCCGGGCGGCACCGCGCTGGTGGAAGAGAGCATCCAGGAGGCGATGGATTTCCGCCGCGCCATGCGCAAGGTCGAGGGCGACTACGACGACGGCAACAACGGCGACTGGTGGTTCAAGGTGTGGGGCCCGGACGCACTGATCGAAGACGGCATCGGCGACCGCGAAGAATGGATGCTCAAGGCCAATGAGCGCTGGCACGGCTTCGGCGACCTCGCTGACGGCTTCAACCTGCTCGACCCGATCAAGGCCACCATCATCACCCCGGGCCTGGACGTGGACGGCGAGTTCAGCGAACGCGGCATCCCGGCGGCCATCGTCACCAAGTACCTGGCCGAGCACGGCATC
The DNA here is from genome assembly GCF_058787075.1 of Cupriavidus sp. FW305-46. Lineage (NCBI taxonomy): Bacteria > Pseudomonadati > Pseudomonadota > Betaproteobacteria > Burkholderiales > Burkholderiaceae > Cupriavidus > Cupriavidus sp. FW305-46. The sequence goes on along the minus strand of NZ_JBYSZI010000009.1, from coordinate 121,033 downwards.
ATCATCGAGAAGACCGGGCTGTACTCGTTCTTCATCATGTTCACCATCGGCATCACCAAGGGCCGCTGGAACTCGCTGGTGACCGAGCTGCAGCAGTTCAAGGACGACTACGACCAGAACCAGCCGCTGTGGCGCGTGCTGCCGGAATTCGTCGCCAAGCATCCGCAATACGAGCGCATGGGCCTGCGTGACCTGTGCGATGCGATCCACAGCGTGTACAAGGCCAACGACGTGGCCCGTGTGACGACGGAGATGTACCTGTCGGACATGGAGCCGGCGATGAAGCCGTCGGACGCCTGGGCCATGATGGCGCACCGCGAGATCGAGCGCGTGCCGGTCGACGACCTGGAGGGCCGCGTCACCGCCATCCTGCTGACGCCGTACCCGCCGGGCATTCCGCTGCTGATTCCGGGCGAGCGTTTCAACCGCACCATCGTGCAGTACCTGAAGTTCGCGCGCGAGTTCAACAAGCTGTTCCCTGGCTTCGAGACCGACATCCATGGCCTGGTCGAGGACGAGGTCGACGGCAAGACGGCGTACTTTGTCGACTGCGTGAAGCAGGGCGGCTGAACGCCAGTCCGCGTCCCGCTGACGTGAGCAGGGCCCCGCTATGCGGGGCCCTTTCTTTTGGGGTGAGGCTAGGTGAACGGATTCAGCAGCATCGCGCCCGTGCCGCGGAAGTCCTCAACATTGCGCGTGACAATGGTCAGGTCGTGGATCAGCGCGGTGGCGGCAATGAACTTGTCCAGCGCGTGCTCAGGCCGCGGTGCGCGCAGCTGGCCCCAGACCTGGGCGACGTCGGCATCGACCGGCAACACCAGCCGGCCAAAATCCTCCAGCACGGTTGCCAGCCATTGCTCCAGCACCTCGGCCTGCGCCGTATCGCCGCGGTGGCGGATCAGCGCTACGCCACGCTGGAGTTCGCCCACGGTCAGCGCCGACAGGTAGAGCGCGGCACCTTCCCGCGCCGCCTGCCGGAAGAACGCGCGCACGCCGGGGTTGGCGCGTTCGCGCTTGCGCGTTTCGCTGATGACGTTGGTATCAATCAAATACACGCGGCGCCTCGCCTGGATTCTGGATCCGCTCGAAGTCGGCGTCTTGCCCGACGTCCGGGATGCTGGCCAGCACCTCGGCCAGGCTGCGCCGGCGCGTGCCGCCCAGCGCCTGCGCCAGGATGGCGCGGTGCTCGGCCTCGGCGCTGCGGCCGTTGGCGACGGCCCGCTCGCGCAGGCGCTGGACCAGGGATTCATCGATGCCACGAACGAGTAGTGTTGCCATCTTGACCTCCTCACCATCGGATGGAGGAATGATAGCATTGTTATCATTGCGGCGGTCACGTATCGAGGGCAGGCCATACATTGTGGCGGTGCCGGGCCGGTCCAAGGCTTTGGTGATTTGCATGGTGATCTCCTGGATCAAGTCGCTGAACGCAGGAGCCAGTCTGGGCCGCGCCGGGGCGCCGGTCGATGAGCCGATTCGCAATCGCGCGCCCGTCTCGTTCCCGCAACGCTCCCTTTCACAATACCGCCGCACCGCGGATCAGCGCTGCGCCAGGACTTCCTCCAGCGTGACATGGCCCTGGAAGCCGCCTTGGCTTTGCGCCGGCGCCTGCCGCTCGACGGCGTGGGCGAAGCGTACCGCCGGATCGGCTTCCAGCTGGTTGTAGAGGCGCTGCAGGTTCGGATAGTCCTCGCGGTTCAGCACCGCGTGGTACTTGGTCCAGCGGGCGATGCCGATGAAATAGGCGTCGGCCACCGTGCGGTGCTCGCCAAGCAGCCACCGCCGGTCGCCCAGCATGGCTTCAAGCTCGGCATGCACGTTGCGGACTTCCGCCGCGCCATAGCGGGTCAGGGCCTCGAGTTCGGCCCCTTGCACGCCATGCTCCAGCGCGTACCAGAGCGGCGCGAAGGCGCTGAAAAAGCTGGTGTTGAGGTAGCCCAGCATCTGGTTGAGCCGGTCGAAATCCCGCGTGTCCTGCGCAAAGCCGAGCTTGCGGGCGATGCCGCGCGCGCCGATGTGGTTCATGATCGCCTGGCTTTCGCTGAGGAAGTTGCCTTGCGCGTCCATCAGCGTGGGCGTTTCACCAATCGGGTTGATGCGGCGGTAGGCGTCGCTGGTCACGATTTCCGGCATCTCGATGCGGCTCAGGCGATACGGTTCGCCCAGCCATTCAAGCGCGACGATCGAACCGAACGAGCAGCCAGAGGGGACGCCATAGAAGAGGGTGGTGGTAGGCATGGGAAGTTCTCCTGGTTTGGGTAGCGCCCGCCGATCGGGCATAGCGGAACTGTAGATGTGTGGACTTTGCGCGAGTAGTGGGCAAAAATCCGACCTATCGTCCACATGTGTAGACTTTGCGCCGTCATGCTGAACCTGAACGACCTGCGCTTCTTTGTCATGGCCGTGGCCAATGGCGGCTTTGCCGCCGCCGGGCGCGCGCTGGGCGTGCCCAAATCCACCGTCAGCAAGCGCGTGGCCGAACTGGAGCAGGCGCTGCAGGCGCGGCTGCTCTACCGGAGTTCACGCAGCTTTACGCTGACCGATGCCGGCCGGGATTTCTACGAGCATGCGCGCGCGGCACTGATCGAGGCCGAGGCGGCGCAGGAGGCTGTGCAGCGGCGCGTGGCCGAACCCAGCGGCACGGTGCGCATCACGGCGTCGGTGCCTACCGCGCAGCAGTATCTGGCCATGCACCTGCCCGCGCTGGCCCGTGCCTATCCGCGCCTGCACGTGCAACTGGAGGTGTCCGACCGGAGGGTCGACCTGGTGCAGGAGGGCTTTGACATTGCCGTACGCAGCCATTTCGCGCCGCTGCCGGACTCGGGCCTGGTGCAGCGCCAGCTTGCAGTGGACGAGATCGTGCTGGTGGCGTCGCCCACCTACCTGTCGGGCCGCGGCACGCCGCAAGCGCCCGCGCAGCTGTCCGACCATGATGGGCTGCTGACCGGGGCCGCCGCCGGCACCTGGCGCCTGCGCGGGCCGGCCGGCACGGGTGCGGAAGTCACGCCGGTGCCCCGCATGACCGTGAACGAATCCGCCGTGCTGCTCGGTGCCGCCGTGGCGGGGCTGGGTATCGTGCCGCTGCCGCAGGAACTTTGCCGCGCGGCGCTGGCGGCCGGCGAACTGGTGCGCGTGCTGCCGGACTGGACCGCGGGCAGCGTGACCACCACGCTGCTGATGCCGGCGCGGCGCGGGCAGTTGCCCGGCGTGCGCGCGACGGTGGATTTCCTGGTGCAATGCCTGGCGCCGGCCGGCGCCGGGGCGGACGCGCGCCCATGAAAAAGCCCCGCATTGCTGCGGGGCCCTGGGTCTGCCATCCGGGTCAGTTCTTCTTTTCGAACTCGAACTGCGGTGTCGCGGGCTCAGGCGCCGGTGCCGCGCCTGGCAGTTCCAGCGAACCCGGCGGGGCGGCCGGTCCTGGCGCCGACGCCGGTTTCTCCGGCTCTGCGCCAAGCGGGATACTGACCTCCGCCGCGTTGCTGTGCTTGAGCGAACCCTTGTCCAGCAGCCCTGTCACCATGCCCGGCCAGAACATCACCAGCAGCACCATCGCCATCTGCAGTCCGACCCAGGGCAGGGCACCCCAGTAGATGTCGGAGCTCTTCACTTCCTTCGGCGCGATGCCGCGCAGGTAGAACAGCGCGAAGCCGAACGGCGGGTGCATGAACGAGGTCTGCATGTTCACGCACAGCATCACGCCGAACCACACCAGCGCCGCCGTCGCCGCGGCTTCCGGGTTGCCGCCCATGGAGTCGGCCACCACCGGTGCCAGCACCTTGACCGCCACCGGCGCCAGCATCGGCACCACGATGAAGGCGATTTCGAAGAAGTCCAGGAAGAAGGCCAGGAAGAAGATAAACAGGTTCACCACGATCAGGAAGCCGATCCAGCCGCCTGGCAGCGAGGTGAACAGATGCTCCACCCAGGCGCCGCCGTCCACACCCTGGAACACCACCGAGAAGCAGGTGGAGCCGATCAGGATGAACACCACCATCGCGGTGATGCGCGCGGTCGACTGGTAGGCATCGACGATCAGCAGGCGCAGCTCGGTCATCTGGCCGGCGCGCAGCAGCAGCCAGAGGATGACCAGGTACACCACCGCCAGCGGGATGCGGAACACGTGCGAGCCGAAGGCGAAGAAGCCCACCGCCGCGGCCACCAGCGTGGCGGCGATGCCGACGCGGTAGATCTGGCGGTCGATCCGGGTAAAGGCCTTGTCGCGGATCACTGCCAGCACCAGCGCGCCGACCGCGCCCATGGCCCCGGATTCCGTCGGCGTGGCAATGCCCAGCATGATGGTGCCCAGCACCAGGAAGATCAGCACTGCGCAGGGGATAATGCCGCGCAGGCATTTGCGCCACAGCGGCCAGCCGCGCAGCGTGCGCGCTTCGGCGGGAACCGGCGGCAGCCAGTCGGGCTTGAAGCGCGTCAGGAAGAAGGTGTAGAGCGCAAACAGCGCGATCTGGATCACCGACGGGCCCCAGGCGCCCAGGTACATGCTGCCGACGTCGGCGCTGCCCATCGGGGTCTTGAGCTGGTCTGCCAGCACCACCAGCACCAGCGACGGCGGCACCAGCTGCGTGATGGTGCCCGATGCGGCCAGCACGCCGGTGGCGTACTTCATGTTGTAGCGGTAGCGCATCATCACCGGCAGCGAGATCATCGCCATGGCGATCACCTGTGCGGCCACCGTGCCGGTGATCGCACCCAGGATAAAGCCGACCAGGATCACCGAGTAGCCGAGGCCGCCGCGCACCGGGCCGAACAGCTGGCCCATGGAGTCCAGCATGTCCTCGGCCAGCCCGCATTTCTCCAGGATGGCGCCCATGAAAGTGAAGAACGGGATCGCCAGCAGCAGCTCGTTGGCCAGCACGCTGCCGAACACGCGGCTCGGCACGGCCTGCAGGAAGCTGGCCGGGAAGTAACCCCATTCGATTGCCAGGAAGCCGAAGGCCAGGCCCACCGCCGACAGCGAGAACGCGACCGGGAAGCCGATCAGCATGAACAGCACCAGGCCGCCGAACATCATCGGCGGCATATATTCCAACGGAATCATTGAACCGGCCTCTCGTACTTGGATTCGATGCGCACCAGGCCCTTGAGGGCGGCGAAGCGCTTGATCAGTTCGGACACGCCCTGCAGCGTCAGCAGGGCAAAGCCGATGGGCACCACCAGCTTGATCGGGTAACGCGGCAGGCCGCCGGAATTGCCCGATTGCTCGAGGATGCGCCACGAGGGCAGAAACAGCGATTCCCACGACAGCCAAGTGAACAGCACGCACGAGGGCAGCAGGAATACGACGATGCCGAAGATGTCGATCCAGTGCTGCGCGCGTTCCGACACGTTGCCGTAGAACAGGTCTACGCGCACGTGCTCATTGCGCTGGAAGGTGTAGGAGGCGCCGAACATCACGGCAATGGCAAACATGTACCACTGCAGTTCGAGTGGCCAGTTGTCGCTCAAGTTGAAGCCATAGCGCAGAAGGGCGTTGCCTGCGCTGATCAGGCACGACAGCAGGATCATGATGTTTGCAAGCCTGCCAGTGTGCTGATTCAACCTGTCGATCTGTCGTGACAGACCAAGCAAGTAATACATGGGTTGTCTCCCCGGTTTTTGCGGCGCCTAGTTTATCTGTAACAAAATTCGCAGGCGCTAGGGGCTACTACCTACGGGGGCGACGAGATTGCGCCAGAATGGGGAATGCCAACAAAAAAAGCCACCGGGCTCGCGCCGCGGTGGCTTCTTCTTGCGCAAAACTTACGCGAAACTTACAGAGGGTCCCGCTGTTACAGCGCCGCGCGCGCGGCCGCGATGGCGGCGCGCACTTGCGCCGGCGCCGTGCCGCCGATATGGTCGCGCGCGGCGACCGAGCCTTCCAGCGTCAGCACCGCGTGCACGTCGTCGCCGATCAGCGCGGCCTTGTCGCCCAGGCCCGAGACCTCGCGCAGCTCGGCCACGCTCAGGTCGGCCAGGTCGCACTGGCGGCTGTCGCAGGCGCGCACCGCGTGGGCCACGGCTTCGTGGGCGTCGCGGAAGGGCAGGCCCTTCTTGACCAGGTAGTCGGCCAGGTCGGTGGCGGTGGCGTAGCCCTGCAGCGCGGCGGCGCGCATCGCTTCGGGCTTGACGGTGATGCCCGGCACCATGTCGGCAAAGATGCGCAATGTGTCCACGACGGTATCGACCGTATCGAACAGCGGCTCCTTGTCTTCCTGGTTGTCCTTGTTGTACGCCAGCGGCTGGCCCTTCATCAGCGTCAGCAGGCCGATCAGGTGGCCGTTGACGCGGCCGGTCTTGCCGCGCGCCAGTTCGGGCACGTCGGGGTTCTTCTTCTGCGGCATGATCGAGCTGCCGGTGCAGAAGCGGTCGGCGATGTCGATAAAGCCCACACGCGGGCTCATCCACAGCACCAGCTCTTCCGAGAAGCGCGACACGTGCGTCATCACCAGCGCGGCGGCGGCGCAGAATTCGATGGCGAAGTCGCGGTCCGACACGGCGTCCAGCGAGTTGCGGCACACGCCGTCGAAGCCAAGCTGCTGCGCCACGAACTCGCGGTCGATCGGGTAGCTGGTGCCGGCCAGCGCAGCGGAGCCCAGCGGCAGGCGGTTGACGCGCTTGCGGCAGTCGGCCATGCGCTCGGCATCGCGCGTGAACATCTCGTTGTAGGCCAGCAGGTGGTGGCCGAAGGTCACCGGCTGCGCCACCTGCAGGTGGGTGAAGCCGGGCAGGATGGTGTCGGCGTTCTGTTCGGCCAGGTCCAGCAGCGCGGCGCGCAGCGCGCCAAGCAGCACCATGATGTTGTCGATCTCGCTGCGCAGCCACAGGCGGATGTCGGTGGCGACCTGGTCATTGCGCGAGCGGCCGGTGTGCAGGCGCTTGCCGGCATCGCCCACCAGCGCGGTCAGGCGCGCCTCGATGTTCAGGTGGACGTCTTCCAGGTCCAGCTTCCACTCGAAGCCGCCGGCCTCGATCTCGGCGCTGATCTGCGCCATGCCGCGCTCGATCTCGGCGCGGTCGGCCTCGGCGATGATGCCCTGCTTTGCCAGCATGGCCGCGTGGGCCAGCGAGCCCTGGATGTCGAACAGGGCCAGGCGCTTGTCGAAGAACACCGAGGCGGTGTAGCGCTTCACCAGGTCGGACATCGGTTCGGAGAAGCGGGCGGACCAGGCTTCGCCTTTCTTGGCAAGTTGGGAGGTGGACATGGACGTCGGCTGCAGTGGCTCGCGCGGGCAGGCGCCGGCGTGCGGACGGCGGCGGGCGCGAGAAATTGGGAAACGGCGATTATATCGCCCGCCGGCCCGCTGGCGGCGTCGGCCGGCGAGGCAGCGCCGTTCATCAGAGCCGGCTGTGGATCACAGGCCCCTTGAACACCACCGGGCCGCTTGGCCCATCGGCATTGGGCGAGCCGCCCGGCGGCTCGATGCTGACCGCCAGCGCGGGCACCGCCGCGGGCAGTTGCGCCAGCGCCAGCCGGGCTTCGGGTGTCCGGCCGATCACGCCGAGCGACTGCGGCTTGCCGCTTGCAGGCAGCGCCCACAATTGCAATACCTGCTCGTCGCTCAGCGCCAGGTGATCCAGGCGGCGCACGATCAGGCTGCGTGCGCCGGCATCCCACGACACCAGCATCGCAGGCTGGGCACGGTCGTCGTTCAGCACGGCGATGACCTCGGCCGGCGCCGCCTGATCCTGCCGGGCCAGCTGGATGCCGACGGCCAGCACCGCCACCATGGCCATTGCCGCCGCGGCGCCACGCCAGAACACCGGGGCCGACCACAGGCGCTGCCACCAGCCGTCCGCGGGGCGGGTGTCAGGGGCCGGGCGGTCCGGCTGACCGGCCTGATCTGCCACCTTCCAGCCGAGGCGATCCTCGATCCCGCACCAGACCTTGTCGACCGGCTCGGCGGCCGCCTGCAACTCGGCCACGCCCGCCAGCCGCGCCTGCCAGCGGTGGATCGCGGCGCGCACCGCGGGCTCTTCGCGCGCGAGTTGTTCCAGGCGGCGCCGTGCGCCGCCGCGCAGCACTCCCAGCGCGTACTGCGCGGCGATGCGGTCGAGCAGGTCGGGATGGCTGGCCAGCTTCATGCCGCGCCCTCCATGCAGCTGCGCAGCCGCTCCAGGCCGCGCCGGATCCAGGACTTGACCGTTCCCAGCGGCGCGCGCAGGCGGGCGGCCAGCTCGGCGTGGCTCAGGTCCTGCAGGTAGGCCAGCATGATGGCCTGGCGCTGCGGCTGCTCCAGGCGCTGCAGGCAGCGGTTGAGCGCGCGTGCCTGCTGGCTGGCATCGGCCAGTTCCGCGGGCCCGGCAGTGTCGTCGGCCAGCCATTCGCCCAGGTCTTCGTCAAGCTCGACCGTCTGCCCGACGCGTGCCGCGCTCGCCCGGCGCAGGCAGTCCAGCGCGCGGTTGCGCACGATCGCGGTCATCCAGGTCATCGGCGCGGCCAGGTGCGGCCGGTAGTCGCCGGCGTGGTGCCAGATGCTGACAAAGCTTTCCTGCACGACATCCTCCGCCCAATCGCGCCTGCCAGTGATACGCAGCGCAAGGCCAAACAGTTTCGTCGCGGTGAGGTCATAGAGGCCGCGCAGCGCCTGCCGCTCGCCGATGGCCACGGCCTGGAGCAGGGCCGCAAGCCGCTCGGCGCCGGGCGGCGCGGCGTAGGTTTCGGCGGAAGGGGACACCGGAGAGGGGGGCACCGGGGCGTCTCGCGAAAGGGTGTTGCCGGATTATAGGCACGACCTTGCATCCGATTGGCCCCGGCGTGCGTATCAGATGGCAGGCGCACGATGGCGGCCCCAGGCTGCGGGCCGCGGCGCCGTTGATCCCACACAGGAGAACACCATGGAACGCATGCGCACGACTGCCGCCACGGCAGATCCGGCCGATTCCCGTGACCGCATTGTGACCGCGCCCGATGCGCGCCGCCGCGGGCTGCTCAAGGCGCCGGGCCTGTTCGCACTGGGCTCGCTCGCCGTCATCAGCCTAGGCGAGTCCATGCCGGCCTGGGCGCAGACCCAGTCGGGCAGCACCAGGGACGACATCAATATCCTGAACACCGCGCTGGGACTGGAATACCAGGCGATCGCCGCCTACCAGGTCGGCGCGGAAAGCGGCCTGCTGCAAAAGCCGGTGCTCGCCACCGCGGTCAAGTTCCAGGACCACCACAAGGCGCACGCGCAGGTGCTGGCCGGGACGGTGTCGAAGCTGGGCGGCACCCCGGTGGTGGCGAAGAAGGCGTCGGAATACACCTTCCCGACTGACAAGCTGAAGACCCAGGCCGATGTGCTGCGCTTTGCCGCGGGGCTGGAGAGGGGCGCCACCGCCGCCTACCTGGGCGTGCTGCCGAACTTCCACAACCGCGAACTGACTCGCGCCGCCGGCAGCATCCTCGGGGACGAGGCGATGCACTGGGCGGTGCTGCTGCACGCGCTGGGTGAAGATCCGGTGCCGGGGGCGTTTGTGGGGTGAGGGGTCAGACTGGCGCCATTTGAAAGAGCTGCCGCCCGATGTGGAAGCGCCCCTCTCCCGCACGCGGGAGAGGGGCGCAGACCGGCAGCATTCTGACGCCAATCAGCCCGTATTGCGCAGGCCCGCCGCGACCCCGTTGATGGTCAGGTGGATGCCGCGCCGCACCCGGATGTCATCGCCATCCTTGCCTGAGCGGAAGCGCTTGAGCAGCTCGACCTGCAAGTGGTTCAGCGGATCGAGATACGCAAAGCGGTTCTTGATCGAGCGCGCCAGCAGCGGGTTGTCCGCCAGGCGTTCCTGGTGGCCGGTGACCAGCGTCAGCATCTCGCAGGTCAGATGCCATTCCTTGCTGATGCGGTTGAACACGGTGCGGCGCAGGGCCGCGTCGTCGCACAACTGGGCGTAGCGCGAGGCCACGGCCAGGTCGGTCTTGGCCAGCACCATGTCCATGTTGGACAGCAGCGTCGAGAAGAACGGCCAGGTCTTGACCATGCGGCGCAGCGTGGTCACGGCCAGCTTGCGCGCCTTGTCGTCCGGCGCGGTGTCCAGCAGCGACTTGACCGCGCTGCCGAAGCCGTACCAGCCCGGCAGCAGCAGCCGGCACTGGCCCCACGAGAAGCCCCACGGAATCGCCCGCAGGTCTTCGATGCGGCGGTTCTTCTTGTCCATGAGCTTGCGCGAGGCCGGGCGCGAACCCAGGTTCAGGTCGGCGATCTCGGTGATCGGCGTGGTGGCGAAGAAGTAGTCCTTGAAGCCCGGGGTCTCGTAGACCAGGTCGCGGTAGGCGGTGAAGGCCCGGTCCGACAGCTGCTGCATCACGGCCTCGAACATGTCGAGGTCCCTGGGTGCGTTCTGCTGCGGCAGCAGCGAGGCTTCCAGCGTGGCGGCGACCACGGTTTCCAGGTTACGCCGGCCGATCTCGGCGTTGGCGAACTTGCTGTTGATGATCTCGCCCTGCTCGGTCAGACGGATCTGGCCGTTCACCGTGCCCGGCGGCTGCGACAGGATGGCCTGGTAGGTCGGGCCGCCGCCGCGGCCGACGGTGCCGCCGCGGCCGTGGAACAGACGCAGCTTGACCTGGCGCTGCTCGAACAGCTGCACCAGCTCCAGCTCGGCCTTGTACAGCTCCCAGGTTGAAGTCAGGAAGCCGCCGTCCTTGTTCGAGTCCGAGTAGCCCAGCATCACTTCCTGCTCGACGCCATGGTGCGCGATCACCGAATCGAAGCCCGGCAGGTCCAGCAGCGACTGCATGATGCCGGCGGCGTTGCGCAAGTCCTCGATGGTCTCGAACAGCGGGATCACCATCAGTTCCATGCGCGCCGGGTCGGTCTTGCTGCCCAGCGTGCCCTGCAGCATGCCGGATTCCTTCTGCAGCAGCATCACTTCGACCAGGTCCGACAGCGTCTCGGTGTGCGAGATGATGTAGTTGCGCGCAATGCGCTTGCCATAGCGCGCGCGCAGCGCGCGCGCGGCGGCGAAGATCGCCAGTTCCTTGCGGGTCTGCTCGGAATACTCGTGCCACGGCAGCGTCAGCAGGCGCGGCTGGCGCAGTTCGGCCAGCAGCAGTTCCAGCTTGCGCGCCTCGGGCAGGGCGGCGTAGTCGGGGGCGATGCCGGCGGCGGCGAACAGCTCGGCGATGACCGCCTCGTGCACGTCCGAGACCTGGCGCATGTCGACCGATGCCAGGTGGAAGCCGAACACGCCGATGGCGCGCGCCAGCGCGTCGATACGGCCGTTGGCCAGCGCCTGGCCATGGTTGGCGCGCAGCGAGTCGACCACCACCTGCACGTCGGCGGCAAAGGCCTCGGCGCTGTCATAGGGCTCGGCCGGCGCCACCGGGCGGCGCGGCACGGCGTGGCCGGTCAGCGCCTTGCTGGTTGCGGCCAGGCGCGCGTAGATGCCGATCAGCGCGCGGCGGTAGGGTTCGTCGGCGCGATGCTCGGAGTGGTCGGGCGAGCGCTCGGCCAGCGCCAGCAGTTCCGGGCTGGCGTCGACCATCAGCGTCGACATCGACAGCTCCGCGCCCAGCGCATGGACCTCATCCAGGTACCAGTCGATGATCATCTGCCCCTGCTGGCTGGCGGCGTGCTCCAGCGTCTCGGCGGTGACGTTGGGGTTGCCGTCGCGGTCGCCGCCGATCCAGGAGCCCATCTGCAGGAACGGCGCCAGCGGCGCCGGCTGCGCGCCCGGGGTGCCCTTGCGCTTGCGCGTGGTCGGGAACACCGCGGCGATGTCTTCTTCCAGCTCGCTCATCAGCTGCGGGATGCCGCGCAGGAAGCAGGTGCGGTAGTAGGACAGGGCGTTTTCGATCTCGTCGGCCACCGTCAGGCGCGAATCGCGCAGCATGCGGGTCTGCCACAGCGTGGTGACCTTGGCGCGCAGCTGCGCGGTGTTGTGGTCGCGCTCGCGCGCGGTCATCGGCAGGTCGCGCTCGGCCAGCAGGCGGGCGATCTCGCGTTCGGCGTCGAGAATGCTCTTGCGCTGGACTTCGGTCGGGTGCGCGGTCAGCACCGGCACGATCAGAGCCTCGTCCAGGAACTTGCGCAGCTGCTTGCCGGTCACGCCGGCGGCGTCGATCGCCTCCAGCGCGTGGGCCAGGCTGCCCGCCTGCGGCGGCGAGCCGGCCAGCGCGTGCACGCGCCGGCGGCGGTTGTGGTGCTGGTCCTCGGCGATATTGGCCAGGTGCGAGAAATAGCTGAAGGCGCGCACGACCTGGTTGGTCTGGTCGCGCGACAGGCGCTTGAGCAGGCGGTCCAGCTCCGCGCCGGCGGCGCGGTCGTTCTCGCGGCGGAAACGCACCGCGGTCTGGCGGATGGTCTCGACCACCTCGAAGGCGGCGTCGCCTTCCTGTTCGCGCAGGCATTCGCCCAGCAGGCGGCCCAGGAAGCGGATGTCCTCGCGCAGCGGCACGTCCTTGTCGGCGGTGCGGCGGGCGGTGGGGGCGATGGTGGTTCCGTTGCTCGACACGATGGAAAGCTTGGGCTTGGGGGAACGTTTGGTCCCGCTGCGGCTGGCGGGGCGTTTCGGTTCGGCGGCGGATGCGCCGTTTGCGTCACCCTGGCCGGCGCCGAGGGCAGGGCTTTGGTCTTTCGCAGCCGGGGCGGTCCGCCGGCCGTTGGGGCGCGCAGCATGCTGCGTCATGCAATCTCCTCGTTCTGCTTCTAGCTTATCTATTGATGCGGAGGGACTATTGGGTCGCGTGCTACCATTGACGCATGTCGTCTGCCACCCTGTCTTCCTCTACCGCTGTCGTGTCTCGCAATCTTCCGCAAAAGCTCGTCATTGCCTCCCGAGAGAGCCGTCTGGCCCTGTGGCAGGCAGAACATGTGCGTGCTGCGTTGCAACAATACTATCCCGCGTGCGACGTGTCCATTCTTGGCATGACCACGCGCGGAGACCAGATTCTAGACCGTACGCTGTCCAAAGTCGGCGGCAAGGGTCTGTTTGTCAAAGAACTGGAGTTCGCGATGGACGAAGGCCGGGCGGACCTGGCGGTGCATTCGCTCAAGGATGTGCCGATGGAGTTGCCCGAAGGCTTCGCCCTGACCGCGGTGATGGAACGCGAGGATCCGCGCGACGCGCTGGTGTCTTCCGCCTATGCCTCGCTGGACGAGATGCCGGCCGGCACCGTGGTCGGCACCTCCAGCCTGCGCCGTGAGGCCGCGCTGCGCAGCCGCTATCCGCAACTGGTGATCAAGCCGCTGCGCGGCAACCTGGACACGCGGCTGGGCAAGCTGGATCGCGGCGAATACGGCGCCATCATCCTGGCCGCCGCCGGCCTCAAGCGCCTGGGCCTGGGCGAGCGCATCCGCGCGCTGATCCCGATCGAGGTGTCGCTGCCGGCCGCAGGCCAGGGCGCCCTCGGCATCGAGATCCTGGCCAACCGGCCTGAACTTGCGCAATGGCTGGCGCCCCTGAACCACCAGCCGACGGCGCTGGCCGTGAGCGCCGAGCGCGCCGTGTCGCGCATGCTGGGCGGCTCGTGCCAGGTGCCGCTGGCCGCCCATGCGCGCTGGGAAGGCGATCAGCTGAAGCTGGACGCCTTTGTCGCCTTGCCCGATGGCACGCGCGCCATCCGCGCTGCCGCGTCCGGGCCGGCAGTTGACCTGGCTGCTGCCGAAGCGCTTGGCCAGGCCTGCGCGCGCGACCTGCTGGCGCAGGGTGCCGAAGCCATCCTCGCGGCACTGGCCGATTCTGGCGATCCCGCCGGCTCCCAAGCTCCTGCCTGAGGCTGCCCCATGCCCAGCCCGACCGTCGTTGTCACACGACCCGCCGGGCAGTCCCGGCAACTGACCGAGGCGCTGCAGGCCGCGGGCCTGGACGTACTCAGCTTTCCCTTGCTGGGCATCGGCCCGGCCGTTGACGACGCGCCGCTGCGCGCGGCGCTGGCGCGGCTGAACACCTTTGCGCTGGTGGTCTTTGTCAGTCCCAATGCCATTGCCTACGCGCTCGACGCACTGGCCGGCGTGCAGGGCGTGGCCGTGGCCCCATGGCCGGCGCAGGTGCCGGTGGCGGTGGTCGGCCCGGCCAGCGTCGCGGCCCTGGCCGAGCGCGGCATCGCGCCGCCCGCGTGCCGGGTGATCGCGCCCGCGGGCGCTGCCGCAAACGGACAGGGTCCCGATGACGCCGCACCGGAGGCCGAAGCGCTGCGCTTCGACTCCGAGGCCCTGTGGGCCCAGCTCGATCCCGCCGCGCTGGCGGGCAAGCCGGTCCTGATCATCCGCGGCAACGGCGGGCGCGACTGGCTGGGCGACCGCCTGCGCGAGGCCGGCGCCCAGGTCGAGGCCGTCGAGGCCTACCAGCGCACGCTGCCCGAACCCAGCGCCATGCAGTGGCAGGCCGTGCGCGACAACCTGCGTCCCGGCGCGGCGCCGCATGCGTGGCTCCTAACCAGTTCTGAAGCGGTGCGCAACCTTGACGCGCTGGCACGCCAGCATCTGTCGCCTGAGGAAGACGCTGCCCTGCGGCAGGTGCAGTGCATCGCGCCGCATGCGAGAATCGCCGAACAGGCGCTGGCGCTGGGCTTTCCCCATATCCTGCGCGCCGCCCCGGGCGATGCCGGCCTGCTGGCGGCGTGCCTGCAGTGGGCCGATGCCCATGCCGGTCCGGCGCCGGCAAGCATGGCCAGCGCGGCAATCGAAGCCAGCCCGCCCAGCGCCACAGCCGAAGCGCCGCCGGCCCCCGTGCCGGACGCAGCAGTTCCCGCAACGTCAACGAAGGTCGAACGCGTGACGCAAGAAACCACGTCCTCCTCCGCTACGCCGCCGCCCACGGCGGCCTCCGCAGCATCGGCGCAAGCCGCGCCCGCGCCGGGCCCCGCTACCCCCGCTGCTCCCAGTGCAGCCTCACGGCGGTCCGCTGCGTTGTGGGCGCTCGTCGCCGTGCTGGTGGTGGCGACGGCTGGCGGCTTCTGGTGGCTGCAGCAGCGCGTTGACCACCTGACCGGCGAGCTCGCGCGCCGCCAGCAAAGCAATGATGCGCTGGTGCAGGAGTCGCGCGTGCTCACCCACAACGCGCAGGACACGGTCAAGGAACTGCAGGCCAAGGTCGGTGCACTGGAGAACCAGGTCGGAGAGACCCGCGACAAGCAGGTGGCGCTGGAACAGGTCTACCAGGACCTGATGCGCAACCGCGACGACTGGGAAATCGCCGAGATCCAGCAGTTGCTGACCAGTGCCGGCCAGCAACTGCAGCTGACCGGCAACGTGCAGGTGGCGCTGGCCGCGCTGCAAAGCGCCGACGCCCGCCTGGCGCGCGCCGACAAGCCGCAATACAACCTGCTGCGCCGCGCGATCGCGCGCGACGTCGCGCGCATGAAGGCGGTGCCCGACACCGACCTGACCGGCTCTGCAATTAAACTGGACGAGGCCATCAACCAGGTCGACTCACTGCCGCTGCTGTCCAGCGAACGCATGCTGGAGCGCAGCGAGGCCGACGCCCGCAAGGGCGCCGCGGCCAACGGTGCCAGCGCGCCGGCCGCCGCCAACGGCGCGGGCCCGGGCTGGTTCACGCGCCTGTGGGATTACCTGCGCGAAGAACTGGCGCAGGTGGTCCGCATCCGCAAGGTCGACGACGCCGAGGCGCTGCTGCTGTCTGGCGACCAGGGCTGGTTCCTGCGCGAGAACGTCAAGCTGCGCCTGCTCAATGCGCGCCTGGCATTGCTGTCGCGCAACGAACCCGTGTTCCGCAACGACCTGGCCGCCGCGCAGGCGATGATCGGCCGCTATTTCGATACCAAGTCGCGCCGGGTGCAGGGGGTGCTGACGCTGCTGCGGCAGGCGCAGGCCGGCGCGGTCACGGTGCAGTTGCCGACCATGTCCGAAAGCCTGGGCGCGCTGCATGCCCTGAAGAAGGAGTAAGCCCATGCGCCTTCTGTTCTGGGTTGCGGTCCTGTTTGGCGGCGCCGTCGGGCTGGCCCTGTTCACGCAGTTCAACCACAGCAATGTGGTGCTGTTCTATCCGCCGTATCGCGTCGAGCTGTCGCTGAACCTGGCGCTGGCCTTGCTGCTGTTGCTGTTCTTCGTGGTGTGGACGGTGATGTCCACCGTCCGCCATCTGGCCGACATGCCGCGCCGCGCCGCCGCCTACCGCGAGCGCAGCCGCATGAGCAAGGCACAGGCGGCGCTGCGCGAGTCGATCGAAAACCTGTTTGCCGGCCGCTTCGCCCGCGCCGAGCGCGCCGCGCGCGAGGCGCAGTCCTGGGACGACCAGGCCCAGACCGCCGCGCTGATCGGCGCCCGCGCCGCGCACCGGATGCAGGAAACCGAGCGGCGCGACGCCTGGATGGCGCAGGTCACCGACCCCGAGCGCGAGCAGGCGCGGCTGGTGTCGATGGCCGAGTTGCTGGTCGATGCCCGCGATGCCGACGGCGCGCTGGAGACCATCGCCCAGCTGCAGTCGCAGGGCGCGCGCCAGATCCACGTGCAGCGCATCGCGCTGCGCGCGCACCAGCACCTGAAGAACTGGACCGAGGTGCTGCGCCTGGCGCGCTCGCTGGAAAAGCGCAACGCGCTGCATCCGGTGCTGGCGCTGCGGCTCAAGCAGATGGCCGTCGAAGCCATGCTGGAGGAACGCCGCCACGACGCCGACGCGCTGAGCGAGTTCTGGCGCTCATTGTCCGCCGACGAACGCCGCGCCACCCGCATCGCCGAACCCGCGGCGCGTTACTTCGCTGCGCTGGGCCGGCAGAACGAAGCCCGCCGCATCATCGAAGACGCGCTCAAGGTCAACTGGGACAGCCGCCTGGTGCTGCGCTATGCCGATTGCGCCGTTCCCGGCCACGCGCTGCCGCAGATCCAGCAGGCCGAGAAGTGGCTGGCCGCGCATCCCGCCGATGCCGACCTCTACTACTCGCTGGGCGTGCTGTGCCTGGGCGAGAAGCTGTGGGGCAAGGCCCAGTCCAGCTTCGAGCGCGCGCTGAAATATGCCGAGCCCGACCAGCAGCGCCGGCTGCGCGTGCGCACGCACCTGGCGCTGGCGCGGCTTTTTGAGGAAACCGAGCGCTTCGACGACGCGCAGCGGCATTATCGCGAGAGCGCGATGCTGGCGGCCTGAGGATTTCAGGCGCTCGCGAACTCACCGCTGACAAAGCCTGCAAACTGACGGCTTGCTCCCTCTTCCGCTTGCTGGAGAGGGAGCACACAAACGGTTGCCCAGAGCTCCGTGGCGCTTGTCATCCCGGGCCATCAACCATCCTTACGTACTTTCCATTCCATGACACTCGACCGCATCCTCCAATCCCAGGGCTTTGGCACGCGCCGGTACTGCGGCGACCTGATCGCGGCAGGGCTGGTCGAGGTCAACGGCGAACTGTGCGAAGACCCGCGCGCGCAATTTGAAGTCGACGGCCTGCGGCTCACCGTCGACGGCGAGGAATGGCTGGCCTGCACCAAGGCCTACCTGATGCTGAACAAGCCCACCGGCTACGAGTGCTCGCAGCGCCCGCGCCATCATCCCAGCGTCTACAACCTGCTGCCCGTGCCGCTGCGCCAGCGCGAGGTGCAGGCCGTGGGGCGGCTGGACCACGACACCACCGGGCTGTTGCTGCTGACCGACGATGGCCAGTTCATCCACGCGCAGACCTCGCCCAAGCGCAAGGTGCCCAAGATCTATGAAGTGACGACCGCCGAGCCGGTCACGCCGGAGCAGGCCGATGCGCTGTGCAGTGGCGTGCAGCTGCTCGACGAACCGGCACCGATCGCGGCAGAAGCGTGTGAGATCACCGGCGAACGCAGCCTGCGGCTGACCCTGGTGCAAGGCAAGTACCATCAGGTCAAGCGTATGGTGGCGGCGGCCGGCAACCATGTCAGCGCGCTGCATCGCAGCGCCATTGGCGGCCTGCAGCTCGATCCGGCCCTGGCCAAAGGTGAGTGGCGCTGGCTGACGGCACAAGAGCTGGCCGCCCTGACCCGCAAGGATTGAGCCAAGCGGCAGTTCCAGAGCGTGGCCGGGCGCTCATTGCTGCACTGCAACGCCCGCCAATCTTTTCCGGAAGACCCCCGGCGATTTGATAAAATGCAAGGCATGGCGAAGCCCGAAGCACCTATCAATCTGACCAATCAGTTCCTGATTGCCATGCCTGGCATGGCCGATCCGACCTTTTCGGGTTCCGTCGTCTATATCTGCGAACACAATGAGCGTGGCGCGCTCGGGCTGGTGATCAACCGGCCCATCGACATCGACATGGCCACGCTGTTCGACAAGATCGACCTCAAGCTTGAAATCCAGCCAGTCGCGCACCAGCCGGTCTACTTCGGCGGCCCGGTGCAGACCGAGCGCGGCTTTGTGCTGCATGACCCGGTGGGCGTCTATGTGTCGTCGCTGGCCGTGCCCGGCGGGCTGGAGATGACCACCTCCAAGGACGTGCTCGAGGCCGTGGCCAACGGCAGCGGCCCGCACCGCTTCCTGCTGACGCTGGGTTACTCCGGCTGGGGCGCCGGCCAGCTGGAGGAAGAGCTCAGCCGCAACGGCTGGCTGACGGTCCAGGCCGACCCCGAGATCATCTTCAGCGTGCCGCCCGACGATCGCTTCGCCGCCGCCATCCGGCTGCTGGGCATCGACTTCACCATGCTGTCCGGCGAGGCCGGGCATGCCTGATGCCGTGGGGCGTGAACTGCCCCGCGACGGCACGGTCCTGGCATTCGACTACGGCGAAAAAAAGATCGGCGTTGCGCTGGGCAACTTCATCACGCGCGAGGCGCGTGCGCTGACCATTCTCCCCAATATCACCGTGGAAGGCCGCTTCGAGGCCGTGGCGGCGCTCATCCAGGCGTGGAACCCGGTGCAGCTGATCGTCGGCATGCCGGTCAACCCCGAAGGGGGCGAGCAGCCCTCGATGAAGCTGGCGCGGCGTTTCGGCAACCAGCTCAACGGCCGCTTCGGCCTGCCGGTGGAGTGGGTGGACGAGCGCTATACCTCGCGCACCGCGTCGATGGCCGGCGCCCGCCGCGGCGAGCTCGATGCCGAGGCCGCCCGCATCATCCTGCAACAGTATTTCGACCAATTCCCGCTATGACGCAGATTTCCGTTCCCGACGCCGAGTCGCTGTACCGCAAGCTGCTGGACCAGGCCCGGGCCCTGATCCCCGAGGCCGAGCGTGCGCGCTGGTCGGTGGCCGGCATCCATTCTGGCGGCGCATGGATCGCCGCGCGGCTGGCCGCTGACCTGAAGCTGCCCGAGCATGGCGTGATCAACGTTGCCTTCCATCGTGACGACTATGCCAAGAAAGGCCTGCACAGCCAGGCCCAGCCGACCACGCTGCCGTTTTCGGTGGATGACCGCAACATCCTGCTGATCGATGATGTGCTGGCCACCGGCCGCACCATCCGTGCCGCCGTCAACGAGTTGTTCGACTACGGCCGCCCCGCGCGCGTGGCGCTGGGCGTGCTGGTCGACCGCGGCGGGCGCCAGCTGCCGATTGCCGCCGACCTGACTGCCGCCGAGATGGCGCTGCCGCCCGGCACCACGCTGGTGCTGTCGCGCCAGGGCGAGGGTGCTGGCGCACAATTCGCCTTTGCGACCGAACCTACCGATTCCGCCACCGGCTGAACCGGCCCGCATGCCCCAGGCGCGCCGTGCGCGCGTGACCCCCAGCTCCGAGACCAGACCACCCCCGTTTTTTGCCCGCGCCCGACCAGCCATGACCAAGACGTTCCGCAACCCGCAGCTCACCAAGAACGGCGAACTGAAGCACCTGTTGTCGATCGAGGGGTTGTCGCGTGACATGATCACGCACATCCTCGACACCGCCAGCCAGTTCGTATCGCTGTCCGACTCAGACCGCGATGTCAAGAAGGTGCCGCTGCTGCGCGGCAAGAGCGTGTTCAACCTGTTCTTCGAGAACTCCACCCGCACCCGCACCACTTTCGAGATCGCCGCCAAGCGGCTGTCGGCGGACGTGCTGAACCTGAACATCAACGCCTCGTCGACCAGCAAGGGCGAGTCGCTGCTGGACACCATCAACAACCTGTCGGCGATGTCCGCCGACATGTTCGTGGTGCGCCATGCCAGCTCGGGCGCACCTTACCTGATCGCCGAGCACGTCGCGCCGCACGTGCACGTGATCAATGCCGGCGACGGCCGCCACGCGCACCCGACGCAAGGCCTGCTGGACATGTACACGATCCGGCACTTCAAGAAGGACTTCACCAACCTGACGGTGGCCATCGTCGGCGACATCCTGCACTCGCGCGTGGCACGCTCCGACATCCACGCGCTGACCACGCTGGGCGTGCCCGAAGTGCGCGCCATCGGTCCGCGCACGCTGCTGCCGTCGGGGCTGGAGCAGATGGGCGTGCGCGTCTTCCACGACATGGAAGAGGGCCTGAAGGGCGTGGACGTGGTCATCATGCTGCGGCTGCAGAACGAGCGCATGAGCGGCGCGCTGCTGCCGTCGGCGCAGGAATACTTCAAGGCCTACGGCCTCACGCCGGAGCGCCTGGCACTGGCCAATCGCGACGCCATCGTGATGCACCCGGGACCCATGAACCGTGGCGTCGAGATCGATTCCGCCGTGGCCGACGGCCCGCAGTCCGTGATCCTGAACCAGGTGACCTTCGGCATCGCCGTGCGCATGGCGGTGATGGGCATCGTGGCGGGAAATAGCGACGAATGACGCGGTCGAGCGACACGAGCCAGAACACACTGAACCAGCCAAGCGACACGACAAGCCAAGCTATGAAGATTCACATCAAGGGCGGCCGCCTGATCGATCCGGCCAGCAACACCGACGCCACGCAGGACCTCTACATCGCCGCCGGCAAGATCGTCGGCGTTGGCAGCGCCCCGGCGGACTTCACCGCCAACAAGACCGTCGATGCCAGCGGCCTGATCGTGTGCCCCGGCCTGGTCGACCTGTCCGCGCGCCTGCGCGAGCCCGGCTACGAATACAAGGCCACGCTCGAATCCGAAGTGGCCGCCGCCACCGCCGGCGGCGTGACCAGCCTGGTCTGCCCGCCCGATACCGATCCGGTGCTCGACGAACCGGGCCTGGTGGAAATGCTGAAGTTCCGCGCCCGCACCCTGAACCAGACCCACGTGTACCCGCTGGGCGCGCTGACGCTGGGCCTGAAGGGCGAGACGCTGACCGAGATGAACCAGCTGACGGAAGCCGGCTGCGTCGGCTTCAGCCAGGCCGAGGCCCCTGTCCTCAACACCCAGGTGCTGCTGCGCGCGCTGCAGTACGCCCAGACCTTCGGCTTCACCGTCTGGCTGCGCCCGGAAGACCCGTTCCTGGGCGGCGGCGTCGCCGCCAGCGGCGCGGTGGCGTCGCGCCTGGGCCTGTCCGGCGTGTCAGTGATCGCCGAAACCGTGCGGCTGCACACCATCTTCGAACTGATGCGCAGCACCGGCGCGCGCGTGCACCTGTGCCGCCTGTCGTCCGCCGCCGGGCTGGAACTGGTGCGCCAGGCCAAGCGCGAAGGCCTGAAAGTGACCTGCGACGTCAATATCCACCACGTCTCGCTGACCGACATGGATATCGGCTACTTCAACTCGCAGATGCGCTTCTCGCCACCGCTGCGCAGCCCGCGCGACCGCGACGCCATCGTCGCCGCGCTGGCCGACGGCACCATCGACGCCCTGTGCTCCGACCACACGCCAGTGGACGACGACGAGAAGCTGCTGCCGTTCGCCGAGGCATCGCCGGGCGCAACCGGCCTGGAACTGCTGCTGCCGCTGACCCTGCGCTGGGCCGCCGAGCACAAGGTCCCGCTGGTCCAGGCACTGGCCCGCATCACCGCCGAGCCCGCGCGCGTGATCGGCCTGAAGGCCGGCACCCTGGCCGTCGGCAGCGCCGCCGACGTGTGCGTGTTCGACCCCAGGCAGGTCTGGAAGGTCGACCGCCGCTCCATCAAGAGCCAGGGCAAGAACTCACCGTGGCTCGGCTACGAGATGGAAGGCAAGGTCCGCATGACCCTGGTCGGCGGGCAAGTCGTCTACGGAAACCACGCCCACGCATGATCTGGCTGCGCAAGACCGCGCTGGTGCTGCACCTGCTGCGCGGGCTGGTGACCTGCGCCTTGCTGTTCCCGTGGCTGGGCGTGCGCACGCGCGAGTGGCATATTCGCCGCTGGTCACGGCGGTTGCTGCGGATTTGCGGGGTGGAGGTGGAAGTGGTGGACGCCACCGGCGCAGCGTCGCACGGCGCTGGCCGCCAGGGCGCGATGGTGGTTTCCAACCATATTTCATGGCTGGATATCTACGTCATCCACAGCTGGCAGCCGGTGCGGTTTGTCGCCAAGTCAGAGATCCGCAGCTGGCCGCTGATTGGGTGGCTGTGCGACAAGACGGGAACGATCTTCATCGAACGGGCGCGCAAACGCGATGCCCACCGCGTGCTGCACGACATCACCGACGTGATGCTGCAGGGCGACCTCGTCGGCGTGTTCCCGGAAGGCACCACGACCGACGGCACCGAGGTGCTGCCATTCCACGCCAACCTGATGCAGGCGCCGATTTCTGGCGGGTTGCCAGTTCAGCCCCTGGGGCTGAACTACCTCGATGCCGCTACGGGGCAACCAACGCTTGCCGCCGCCTACATCGGCGAGACCACGTTGCTGCAGTCACTGGAAGCGGTCTTGCGAGCACCCCGGATCAAGGCCCGGCTGGTGATCGGGCCCGCGCTGGCGTCGGCCTCGGGTGACCGTCGCGAGCTTGCGAACTCCGCCAGGGAGGTGGTCGCCCACCTCAGCCAGGGCGCGCCGGAACACGCTGCCGCCGCGGCCCGACGGCTGAACCACCCCGTCGAGCCCGGTGGCGTGCCCCAGCCAAGCTCCGCTGCCATCAGCTAGCCGTCCTGTCGTCCCCGCCAACGCGGGATTGCCAGTCAGGCCAGCGGGTCACAATATTGCGGGCAATCAACCTGAACGACGGTCCGTTCGGCAGGATCCTGTGCCAACCGGGCCGCCGTCAGCTTGCCACCCCAGACGCAGCCAGTATCCAGCGCCATCAGATTCGGCCGCATGACCAGGCCCAGCGTCGACCAATGGCCGCATACCACGGTCACATCCTCGGTACGCCGCCCCGGCACGTCGAACCACGGCATGAACCCGTCCGGCGCCTTGCCCAGGCCTTCCTTGGTCTTGAAGTCCATCACGCCATCGACAGTGCAGTAGCGCAGCCGGGTGAGGGCATTGACCACCACCCGGTGGCGTTCGATGCCGCGCAGGCCGTCGTGCCAGCGGTCGGAGGCGTTGCCGAAGATGTCGGCGAGGAAGCGTTGCCAGTTGGGGCCTTGGAGTTGATCTTCGACTTCGCGGGCGAGGTCGATGACCTGGGAGGCGGTCCATTGGGGGAGGACGCCGGCGTGGACCAGGAGGAAGTTGTTTTCCAGCAGGGCCAGGGGGCGATGGCGGAGCCAGATTAGCAAGTCCTCACGGTCGGGGGCGGTCAGGATGTCGTCCAGGGTGTCGGATTTGCCTTTTTTGCGCACGCCAGCGGCGACGGCGAGGAGGTGGATGTCGTGGTTGCCGAGGACGGTTTCGGCGCGGCTGCCCATAGCGCGGATGGCACGGAGGGTTTGGAGGGAGGCTGGCCCGCGGTTGACCAGGTCGCCGACGAAGCGGAGGGCTGGCGGGGTCGGCAATTCTGCCAGTAGTGTGTCCAGTGAGGCGGCACAACCTTGTAGGTCGCCGACAGCGTGGAGTGTCGAATGAGGCGCTTTATTGTTGGGCATCAGAGCCGGAGAAAAAGTATTTCGCTTCTATTTGTAGTTTTGTGACCGATATACCGTGGCATGGTTACATGAGGCTACAAAAAGAGGGGGAGGTGACGTAGGTTAGAGCAATCCGTCGGATAGAATACCGCCACTTCTGCAGGCACTTAACGCCCCGCCGTCCAGGATGCGGACAAGGTGGGCGCTCGGCTTTTGCCGGGTCATCGAAACATATCGAGGCAAGGAGCAAGTTTTGTCGCATATTTTGGTCACAGGCGGTGCCGGGTTTATCGGCGCCAATTTCGTTCTAGCATGGTTGGGCGACAAGTCGGCGGATGGGGTCATCAACGTCGATAAACTCACCTATGCAGGCAATCGGAAGACGCTGGCGTCGGTCGAGGACGATCCACGGCACGTGTTCTCGCAAACGGATATTTGTGACCGTGATGCCTTGGACGAGCTCTTCGCGACCTACAAGCCGCGCGCAGTCGTGCACTTCGCAGCGGAAAGCCATGTAGACCGGTCCATCCATGGTCCGGGCGAATTCATCCAGACGAATATCGTTGGTACCTTCACGCTCCTGGAAGCGGCTCGCGCTTACTGGGGCAGCCTCGAAGGGCAGGCCAAGTCAGACTTCCGCTTCCTGCATGTCTCGACCGACGAGGTTTTCGGCTCGCTGAGCGAGACCGATCCCCAGTTCTCGGAAACGACGCCGTACGCGCCCAACAGCCCGTACTCGGCATCCAAGGCGGCCTCGGATCATCTGGTGCGCGCATACCACCATACCTACGGCTTGCCGGTCCTGACGACGAACTGTTCCAACAACTACGGTCCGTATCATTTCCCGGAAAAGCTGATCCCGCTGATTATCGCCAATGCGCTGGCGGGCAAGCCGCTGCCGATCTATGGCGATGGGCTGAATGTGCGTGACTGGCTGTACGTGCGTGACCACTGCTCGGCGATCCGTGAAGTGCTTGCCAAGGGCCGACTCGGCGAGACCTACAACGTCGGCGGCTGGAACGAGAAGACCAACCTGGACGTGGTGCACACGCTGTGCGATCTGCTGGACGAACTGCGTCCGAAGGCCACCGGTTCTTACCGCGACCAGATTACCTTCGTGAAGGATCGTCCGGGGCATGACCGCCGCTATGCCATCGATGCTCGCAAGCTGGAGCGCGAGTTGGGTTGGAAGCCGGCGGAGACGTTTGAATCCGGCATGCGCAAGACGGTGCAGTGGTACCTGGATAACCAGGCGTGGGTGCAGGACGTGATGTCTGGCGAGTACCGGAACTGGGTGGCGAAGCAATATGCAGCGTAATCCCGCGGTTCCGACCATTCTCGTAACGGGCAGCAACGGGCAGGTGGGGTTTGAACTGCGCCGGAGCCTTGCGCCGCTGGGAAACGTGGTGGCACTGGATCGCACTGGCTGCGACCTGTCGCGACCGGACGAAGTCCGTCGCGTGGTGCGTGATTGCCGGCCCGACGTGATCGTCAATCCGGCGGCCTACACTGCGGTGGACAAGGCGGAAACTGAGGTGGATCTGGCCTTTGCCATCAACGGCACGGCACCCGGCATCCTCGCCGAGGAGGCAAAGGCTCTCGGCAGTCTGCTGGTCCACTATTCGACCGACTATGTCTTTGACGGCACCAAGGACGGTGCCTATGTCGAAAGCGATGCCGTCAATCCGCAATCGGTCTATGGCAAGAGCAAGCTGGCCGGGGAGCAGGCAATTGCCGCGGCCGGTGGTGCCGCCCTGGTTCTGCGGACCTGCTGGGTGGCTGGTGCTCATGGCGGTAACTTCGCCAAGACCATGCTCAAGCTCGGCCGCGAGCGCGACAGCCTGCGCGTGATTGCCGACCAGTTCGGCGCTCCCACCACGGCCGCGCTGATCGCCGATGTGACCGCACAGATCGTGGCGCGACACTGGCTCCACGGCAACCGCCAGGCCTTTGCCTCCGGCATCTACCACCTGGCAGCCGCCGGCGAGACCACCTGGCACGCCTACGCCACCGAAGTGCTGCGCTACGCCGCGACCCAAGGCATCGACCTGAAGGTGGATCCAGCCCGCATCGAGGCCATCCCCGCCACGGCGTATCCCCTGCCTGCTCCGCGTCCGGCCAACTCCCGCCTGGACACCGGCAAGCTGCGCCAGACCTTCGGTATCCATCTTCCAGATTGGCAGCAAGGTGTGCACCACCTGCTGAACCAGATCTTTTCCTGAGCAAGACATCATGCGCAAGGGCATTATCCTCGCCGGAGGTTCCGGTACTCGGCTCTATCCGATCACGCGATCGGTCTCGAAGCAGTTGCTGCCGGTGTACGACAAGCCGATGATTTACTACCCACTGTCCACGCTGATGCTGGCGGGGATTCGGGACATTCTGATCATCTCCACTCCGGAAGATACCCCGCGTTTTGTCGATATGCTCGGCGACGGGAGCAAGTGGGGCATCAACCTGCAGTATGCGGTGCAGCCGTCGCCGGACGGGTTGGCGCAGGCTTTCATCATCGGGCGTGACTTTGTCGGCAACGATCCGTCCACGCTGATTCTTGGCGACAACATCTTCCATGGCCACGATCTGGTTAGCCAGTTGACTCGCTCGGCCCAGCAGTCGGTGGGGGCAACGGTCTTTGCATATCACGTGCATGATCCCGAGCGTTATGGCGTCGTTGAGTTCGATGAGAACTTC
Source organism: Cupriavidus sp. FW305-46 (assembly GCF_058787075.1). Lineage (NCBI taxonomy): Bacteria > Pseudomonadati > Pseudomonadota > Betaproteobacteria > Burkholderiales > Burkholderiaceae > Cupriavidus > Cupriavidus sp. FW305-46. Next base: position 94,731 of record NZ_JBYSZI010000009.1, on the reverse strand, counting down.
CGTGCGTTGTCGCTCGAAGAGAAGCCGCTGAAGCCGCGTTCCCACTACGCTGTTACTGGGCTGTATTTCTATGACAACCAGGTTTGCGATATTGCCGCTGATATCAAGCCTTCTGCACGCGGCGAGCTCGAGATTACCGATGTCAACAAGCGTTATCTGGAGATAGCGCAGTTGGATGTGGAGATCATGGGGCGGGGGTATGCTTGGCTTGATACCGGGACGCATGAGTCGTTGCTGGAAGCAGCCAGCTTTATTGCCACACTGCAGAACCGCCAGGGGCTGATGGTGGCTTGCCCTGAAGAGATTGCTTACCGCAGCAAATGGATCAGTGCGGAACAGGTCGCCGCGCTGGCCATGCCACTTACCAAGAACGGGTACGGCAAATACCTGCAGCAAATCATCTCGGAGTCCATCAAATGAGTCTGAACGTCATTCGCACTGCGATTCCGGACGTCATGATCATCGAGCCAAAGGTGTTCGGCGACGATCGTGGGTTTTTTTTCGAGAGCTTTAATGCTCGTCAGTTCGAGGAAGCGACTGGCGTGAGGCGGGAGTTCGTGCAGGACAACCATTCCCGTTCAGTCCGTGGGGTCCTCCGCGGCCTGCATTATCAGATCAAGAACCCGCAAGGCAAGCTGGTGCGCGTGGTGGCCGGCGAGGTCTTCGACGTTGCCGTGGATATCCGCAGGCAATCCCCGACATTCGGTCAATGGGTCGGTGTCGCGCTCTCCGCCGAGAACAAGCGCCAGCTGTGGGTGCCTGAAGGGTTTGCGCATGGCTTTGTCGTGACTTCAGAGTACGCAGAGTTCCTGTACAAGACCACTGACTACTGGTACCAGGAGTTCGAACGTAGCATTGTCTGGAATGATCCGACGCTATCGATCGACTGGCCGATAGCCGAACCGATGCTCGCAGCGAAGGATGCTGCAGGCCAGCGCTTCGACGCGGCGGAAGTTTTCGAAGACGCAGTTTGAGTTTGCTCTCTTTCTGCCTGATGCTGGTAGCGAGGACGATGTGAGTCTAATTCCAATCATTCTGAGTGGCGGCGCTGGCTCCCGGCTCTGGCCGGTATCGCGCGAACACCATCCTAAGCCATTTATCCGGCTCGCGGATGGACAGAGCCTGCTGCAGAAGGCCTATCTTCGGGCGGCGGGCTTGCCTGAGGTTGAGCATGTCATCACGGTGACCAATCGAGAGCTCTTTTTCAAGACCGTCGACGAGTACCGGGAAGTCGGTATCGATGGCGTTCGCACGTCGTTTCTGCTGGAACCTGCGGGGCGCAATACTGCAGCCGCGATCGCGGTAACTGCGCGGTATGTGGCCGATACGTTCGGTGAGGACCAGGTCTTGCTGGTCCTCACCGCCGATCACCTGATCGCCGATCAGTCTGCGTTCGCTGAAGCCGTTGCACGTGCGGAAGCACTATCGCGCGATGGCAAGATCGTGACGTTCGGGATCCAGCCCGATTTGCCGGAAACCGGCTTTGGTTATATCGAGGCGGATGGAACGAAGGTTGTTCGCTTCGTAGAGAAGCCAACGCTGGAAAAGGCTCAGGAATATCTTGCGTCTGGGCGTTTCCTGTGGAACTCCGGCATGTTCTGTTTTACCGCCGGCAGCATCCTCCGCGAACTGAATGAGCACCGGCCGGACATTCTTGCCGCCGCTACCGAATGCATGAAGCAATCGCATGTCGCAGCTGGCCCGGAGTGGACCCAAATCGATTTGGATTCCATAGCTTTTCGAGCGGTTCCTGATGAGTCACTTGATTATGCCGTGATGGAGAAGTGCACGAGTGCCTCGGTGGTGCCTTGCAACATTGGATGGAGCGACATCGGGTCATGGAAGGCGCTTGGCGACCTACAGAAGGCTGACGCGCACGGAAACAGAATCGACGGCGACGTGGTCATGTATGACGTCACTAACTGTTTCGTGATGAGCCATGAACGCCTGATTGGAGCGGTGGGCGTCGAAAATCTCGTTGTGGTCGATACGCCCGACGCGCTGCTGATTGCCCACAAGGATCGCACGCAGGATGTGAAGCACATCTACGGCGAGCTGAAGAAGCGCGGTCACGATACCTATAAGCTACATCGCACTGTGCGCCGGCCTTGGGGTACCTATACGGTGCTCGAAGAGGGTCCGCGTTTCAAAATCAAGCGGATAGAGGTGAAGCCGGGCGCGAGTCTCAGCCTGCAAATGCATCACCATCGCAGCGAACACTGGATCGTGGTGCGCGGCACCGCGAAAGTGGTCAACGGCGAGAAATCGTTTCTGGTTGCCACGGATGAATCAACCTACATCCCCGCGGGACACAAGCACCGGCTTGAGAATCCGGGTGTTGTCGATCTCATCATGATCGAAGTGCAAAGCGGAGATTACCTCGGGGAGGACGACATCGTCCGATTCGAAGACGTGTATGGACGTGTCTGATATGGATATTGCAGCAACTGGACGCACGGAACGGCATCTTGCGGAGCATGCCGGGAACGATGACCTGATCATCGGCATTCGCTCGGCGCGGATCTGGGGAACGCTGGGCTGGCATGACATCAAGCAGCGGTATCGACGCTCGGTCATTGGACCATTCTGGTTCACGCTGAGCACGGCAATCATGGTCGTGGTTCTTGGGGCGTTGTATTCAACGTTGCTGCACCAGGAAATCCGCGACTATCTTCCATACTTGGCCGTCGGCCTGGTGGTATGGCAGTTCATCGGTGCAGTGGCCAATGAAGGCTGCTTGTCGTTTATCGGGGCGGCTTACCTGATCAAACAGGTTCGGATTCCGTTGACAATTCACGTTTGTCGGATTGCGTGGCGTAATTTTGCGATCTTGCTCCATAGCCTCCCGGTAGTAGTGATCGTGCTGATCGCGTTCGGTCACTGGCCGACCTGGGAGTTTTTTCTGGTGCCGCTGGCTCTCGCGCTGTTGCTTCTGCACGGCATTTGGGTCGGTGTCTCGCTCGGCGTCTTGTGCGCGCGGTTCCGCGACATTCCGCCAATCGTCGGCAATTTGATCCAGGTCGTGTTTTTCTTCACGCCGGTTATGTGGTCGCCGGAGATATTGAAAGAGCGCAGCTGGGTGGCCGAATATAACCCGTTGTACCACCTGATCGAGACGGTTCGCGCGCCCATCACCGGCCGGCCTCTCCATTGGGAGTCGTGGGCATGGTCAATCGGTTTGCTGGTGTTTGGCTTTGCGGTCGCGCAGCTGTTGATGCGTCGCTATCGCAACCGTGTTCCTTATTGGCTGTGACATTGTGAGCTCATACATTAATGCCCGGGAAATTTCGGTTTCCTTTCCCATCTACGAAAACTCGCATCGTTCACTCAAAAAGGCGGTGTTGAACCTGACAACTGGCGGCCGGATTGGCCGGGACGCAGGCAATCACGCGGTAGTGACGGCGCTGGATCAGCTTAGCTTCCGCTTTTCTGACGGCGAGCGGATTGCTTTGGTCGGCCACAACGGTTCTGGCAAGACCACGCTGTTGCGGACACTGTCCGGAGTCTACGCCCCGGTGAGCGGCATGCTGGAAACGAAGGGCAAGATCGCCTCGCTGCTGGACGTGTCAATGGGACTGGATCCTGATGCGACAGGCTTCGAGAACATTTATCTTCGCGGCATTCTGGATGGCCTGACACCGGCAAAGATCCGCAGCAAGATTGATGAGATTGCTGATTTCAGCGAGTTGGACGAATACCTGAACTTGCCGGTACGGACGTATTCGAGCGGCATGATGTTGCGCCTGGCGTTTGCTATCTCGACGAGTGTTGAGGCAGACATATTGATCATGGACGAATGGTTGAGCGTCGGTGATGCGGCTTTTGCCGAGAAGGCCGAAAAGCGGCTCGGTGCACTGGTTCAGAATGCATCGATCCTGGTGGTTGCCTCACATGACCCGAATATGGTGCAGCGGATTTGCACTCGGCGAATCGAAATGCAGCACGGCAGGATCGTATCCGATACTCCGATTGCTCCCGCAGTGGCCGAAGAAGTGGCGTGGCAGGAGGCAAGCTGACTTACAGACGAAAGTCTGGACAAGAAATGCCGCGACGTTGCTGATCGCGGAACAGAGAGCTGGAAAGACAATCACCCATTGTGGCGACCGACATGCATCGGCCGCCAGCAATGCGGCAGAAGCCCAATTGAATTGAGATGCGAGCTGATCACCCTTTGCTCCAGTACGGCGAAACGCTTTTTGCACACCAGCCATTGAGGCTGGCCAAAGGCATCGTAGGCGGCTATGTCGCCTATCCGATCGCCCATCGCATGGAGCGACGTGACGTGACCGCCAAAGTGGCGGAGCTCCGCCATCACTACAAATTGCCGTTTCCGCAACGTCGCGCCATTGCACTAGGGTGGTTGCGTGACATTCTGTGCTTTGCCGGCTCCGAGGTGCCGTACTACCGAGACCTGTTCCGAGCGATCTCATTCAATCCCGAAAAGGTCACGGATGCGCGCCAGCTTGAAGTACTTCCCTATCTGACGAAGGACATCATCCGCGAACAGGGCAATCGACTGCTCTCCAGGCCGTTGGAAAGCCTTCGTCATCACGCTTGCAAGACTGGTGGTTCTACTGGTCTGTCGTGCACGATATTCTACGACCAGCCTGCTGCCGACTATTCGTCATCCGTAACGTATTTCGCACGCCAGGCAATCGGCAAGCTGCGCCATCGTTCGGAGCTGCACTTTGCGTGTCGTTTTCCCAACGATCCAACTCCCGAATGGCCATCGCGCGAAGACTTCAAATGTTTCGCGATGAATCGCAGCAATATCTTCTTTGACCGTATCGACGATGTCGGCCTGGAGGAGATCTGGACGACACTGAAGCGGCGCAAGCCCTATCTCGTGCACGCGCATCCGTCGACGATCCATGCGTTGGCCGCCTATGTTCAACGTCGATATGGCGGCGGCAAAACATTTGCCGTGTTCGAGTCGAGCGGTGAGTTGCTCGAGCCAAAGGCGCGCGAGCTGATTGCGTCGGCATTGCGTTGCCGCGTAGTGGATCGTTACGGCCTGGCCGAGCTGGGAGTGATGGCTTATGAATTGAACGGTTCTGGAAAGGGCTTGCAGGTCCTCGAGTCGGAAGGCTGGCCCGAGAGTCGGCCGCTTTCCGACAACGCCGATGGTGCGCATGAACTTGTTTTCACCGGTTTTCGCAACAAGCTTATGCCGTTGATCCGTTACGCCACCGGCGACCTTGCTGCCGTTGAAGAGCGTCCGGACGCGTTCGTTCTGACAAATATCATAGGCCGTATCCACGATGTCGTCCCGATCAACGGCGTCGACTATCCCACCCACCACATTCAGGACATCCTCGACCATCGAGTTGGTGGAATTCAGGAGTTCCAGATCGATCTGCGTACGACGTTGCCGACGCTGCGACTCGTGCTCGAACCATGGGCGAATCCCGACGAGACGCGCCAGAAGCTCAGGGCGTTTTGGCCGTCGGGGTTCGATATCGCCTTCGTAGGACATGATGACTTCGTGCGCGTGGGGCGCCGCGCAAAGTTCAGGCACGTGGTGACAGGATGATCGGCGTATTGTTCGCGCAACCGTCGAGTACAGCGGGCCGGCTTGTTGTCGCGGCCCTGCGCCGATCGGTCAGCCGCGCGCAAGTTGCCCTGGCCGGACACGGTGCACTAGATGTCGGCTATCCGATACTTGCCGCCGTCGATTTACCCGATTCCTGGGGGGATCTACTGGTCGGCTGGCTGCGCGGTGGGCGCCGGAAGCTGATTCTTTTCGGCACGCTTCCCCCTGTATTGGCAGACAGGCTTGGATGGGCATCCGCAGAATGGCCGGCGTCGCTACCTGAAGCGAGCCGGAGCCAGGCGGCGCCAAGCCGCGCCTGGCGTGCCAGCCCAGCAGTTGTCGCCTATGGTGAGCGTGCCGCCATACTAGGCGGTGCGAAGTGGGAACGGGCCTTCGAGCGATTCGACTTCACAGACGAGTGGAATAACCTTGGCTTCGGCGCGATCCGGGCTGATGGTTCGCCCTGGGCCGTGTCTCGCGCGATGGACGCAGGCGCCGATGAAATTGCTGCAGTTACTGTCGATGGCGTTCGTGCCGGTTCGTATGCCGCACTCGGAGAGTTGGCCGACGCGAGCGTGTTGTGGTTCAACCGTCCAGTTGGGCCTTGCGATTCGTTCGAATGGCGGATTGTTGAGGCATTTCTCGCGAACCATCGCGCCGAGACCTTGCCATGCCAACCAGTTCTGAGCGAGATCCCATGGGGCTATGATGCCGCGATCACATCGCGCTTGGATTGCGACGAGGACGTGGAATCAGCACGCCCGTTGTGGGACGCATATCGTGACATGGATATCCCATTCAGCCTCGCGGTTCACACAAGTAATCTCGCCGCCGCGCGCAATATTCCGCTGCTTAACGAGTTGCTTGCTCAAGGCGGTGCGCTTCTGTCGCACACGGCCACACATGCACCCAACTGGGGGGGCAGCTACGAGGCTGCTTTGCAGGAAGGCTCACAGTCCGTCATCCGTCTCCGTGAGGCAACAGGATGCCACGTGCGCTACGCCGTTTCGCCGTTTCACCAGTCGCCAGGCTATGCGCTTCATGCCCTGGCCGACATAGGCTACCAAGGTTGCATCGGTGGCATCATCCGCAATGATCCCGAATTCGTTCTCGCGCGCGGCGGGGAACTTGCCGGGTTGCCGGCCGGTTTCATCGGACATAGTCAGCAATGCATGCTGCACGGCGAATGCATGCTGGCAGAAGGCGATCCACTGGCGATCTTCAAGCAGGCGTTTGATGTTGCTCGGGACACCGGCACACTGTTTGGCTACCTTGATCACCCGTTTTCCGAGCGTTACGCCTATGGTTGGCAGGATGAGCGGAGCCGGATCGACGCACATCGTGCGCTAGTCGCCTATATCCGCCAGTCGAGCGACAAGCCGCTCTTCATGAATGAGGATATCGCCATGGACTTCGTGCGCGCCAAGTCGTTGACGCAAGTCGTAGCTGGAGGCGATGGCTACAGGATCGCGGCGGCACCGGTGCATGTCGGTGCCCTCGGCTTCGCGGTTGAATACAAGGGCCACCGTTTGCCGGTATCAAAGGAGTTGTGCTTGTCATGAAGGTCTTGGTCGTCATGGGTACGCGCCCGGAAGTCATCAAGCTGGCCCCAGTTATCACCGCTCTGCGGCCGCTAGTGGATACCGTTGTTTGTAGCAGCGGCCAGCATCGCGAGATGCTTGAGCACGCCATGTCGTTTTTTTCGCTCAAGCCGGACCTGCGGTACGACGCAATGGTTCCAGGTCAGTCGCTGAATGCGCTGACAGCACGTCTGATAGCGCAGTTCGACGAGGCATTTGAGGTGGAGCAGCCAGACTGGGTGCTCGTGCAGGGGGACACGACTACAGCGCTGTGCGCGGGCTTGGCAGCTTTCCATCGCGGGATCAAGATCGGGCATGTGGAGGCGGGCTTGCGCACAGGCGATCTTGCGAGCCCATTTCCGGAGGAGGCAAATCGGAGTCTGCTTGGCCGCATTGCTACTCGGCATTTCGCGCCGACTGCACGCGCACGCGCGAGCCTTCTCAGCGAAGGTGTTCGCGATGATGCGATTGTCGTGACCGGCAATACAGTTGTTGATGCTATCAATGCAGTGCGGCAGAGTTGGAACGAAGCCCCGCCGTCGGTGCCGGCGGAGCTTGCCGCACTGAAGGATGGAGCGCCCCAGATTCTCGTCACTTGCCATCGTCGGGAGAATCATGGCGAGGTGTTGCTTGCTATTTGCCGGATGCTCAGGCGCCTCTGTGCCCGGTATCCGGAATATCAGTGGGTCTTCCCGGTCCATCTGAATCCAAAAGTTCGGAAGCCGGTTCTCGAAGAGTTGTCGGGCATCGCGAATCTTGTTTTGCTTGAGCCGGTCGACTACCCGACCAGTCTCTATCTGATCAGCCGCAGTGTGCTGGTCGTCAGTGATTCTGGTGGGATCCAGGAGGAGGCTCCCACGTTTGGCGTGCCTACTGTCGTCATGCGTGATGTGACAGAGCGAATGGAAGGCATCGATGCCGGCTATGCCACATTGGCCGGGCGTTCCGATATCAACATAGAGCAGGAAGTGATTCGCTGGCTGGAAGAACCCACACGCCGGGAGGCTCTGGCTGCCAGAAGCAATCCCTATGGCGACGGCCGCGCTGCGGAGCGGATTGTGGCGAGCCTGACTGGCGAGCCAATGGAGGCGTTCCTTGGGTAGCCATCAAGTGTCTGGCGCCGTTGGCGATTGCGTGCTGTTTTCTACCGCAGACTGGGACGAGCCGTATTGGACTAACAAGCAGCATACGGCGCGCGTCCTTGCCCGCATGGGCTGGCGTGTTCTCTATGTGGAGAGCGTTGGGCTGCGTGCACCACGCATGGCGAGCCAGCGCGACTGGGGCCGACTCTGGCGCCGGCTCTGGCGTGGCATGCAGTCAGTGCTGCTTGGCGCTCCCAGGCGCGATACCAATATATGGGTGTTCTCGCCCCTGGTCGTGCCCGCCCTTCACCACTGGCCGCTGGTCCGACGTTTCAATCAGGCATTGCTGCGCAGCGGCATCAGCCGCTTTGCGCGCGCGCGCGGTATTCACAAACCGCTGGTTTGGACGTATCACCCGTTCATGATGGATGCCGTCGACAGCCTGGAACGCGGTGCGCTGGTTTATCACTGTGTTGATGACCTGGCCGCAGTTCCTGGTGTCGATGTGGAGGCATTCAACATGGCAGAGCGGCGGCTGCTGGCCGAGTGCGATGTAGTGTTCGCCACGGCAATGTCGCTCAAAGAACGTTGTCAGTCATTCAATCCGAACACGTACTTTCTTGCTAATGTCGTGGATGATCGCCACTTCGGTCAGGCACTTGAGCCAGGACAGTTGCCACCGGAACTGGCCGCGATCCCCGAGCCGCGCGTCGTCTACCATGGTGTGTTGTCTGATTTCAAGGTTGACTTCGGTCTGCTGCTTGCGGCAGCACGCGCGCGCCCAGACTGGCAGTGGGTATTCATCGGCGAGGAGCGCGAGGGTCAGCGGAGTAAGCCGGTCGCTGAACTTGCACAATTGTCCAATGTGCATTTCCTGGGCTACCGCAGCTATGCTCAGTTGCCGGACTACCTTCGGGCCATGTGCGTCGGTTTGCTGCCGACATTGCTCAACGACTACACGAAGTCCATGTTCCCGATGAAGTTTTTTGAGTACCTTGCAGCCGGCCTGCCGGTCGTATCTACGCCGCTCGCGTTTACCGAGGCACATTCGGACGGCCTCGAGGTCGGCGCTGACGCCGACAGCTTTGTCGCTGCAATCGAGAAACAGCTCGCGCGCGGCAAGCTGAGTCGTGACGAGGCATGCCGTTTCGTTGGCGACAATACCTGGGAAGCACGTACCACCAAGATGCTGGATACGGTTCGCAGCCTGGAGGCACGCGCATGAACGATATGCGATTGCCTGTATATCCCCCTGGATGCGCTACCAGTGCTGACGGCGGCGGCGTGAAGCCGCTTCGCGTGCTGCATATCTATCGCACTTACTTTCCTGATCCGCCGGGTGGCCTTCAGGAAGCTATTCGGCAGATTGCGCTGTCTTGCTCTGAGCGCGGAATCGAATCGCGGATATTCACGCTGTCGCCGACGCCAGAGCCGGAAGTCGTGAGTTTGCCTGAGGCTCAGGTCGTTCGTACCAGGTCGTGGGCGGAGCCGGCTTCTTGCGATCTCGGTGGACCCCAGTCCCTTCTCCGCTTTCGCGCGCTCGAGCGTTGGGCTGATGTGCTTCACTTTCATTTCCCGTGGCCATTCGGCGACGTGCTGCGCATGCTGGGTCGAAGGAACAAGCCGGCGGTGATGACCTATCATTCGGATATTGTTCGGCAGCGCTATCTGGGAATGCTGTACAAGCCGCTAATGCAGCGAATGCTTGACTCAATGGATGCGGTAGTTGCGACGTCCCCGACGTATGCACACACGAGTCCGGTACTCAGAACGATGGTGAACAAGCGGCGGCTGCATTCGATTCCGCTGGGTATCGGGGACTACGCCAGCGCGACGCCGACATCGAACGACGCGGCGCTGCTTGCGCGCTTTGGCCTGGATGATGATTGCGCCGGTGCTCCAATCTTCCTGGCGCTCGGCGTGCTCCGCTATTACAAGGGCCTGCACACACTGATTGAGGCTGCAGGTGATGTACCGGCAACGATCGTGATCGCAGGATCCGGCCCTGAGATGGAAAGCCTGAGGGCGCTGGCTGTGAAGCATCGCGCTGACCGGGTTGTGTTTGCCGGTCAGGTTTCCGACGCAGAGAAGGTCGCACTATTACGTCGCTGCCGCGCGCTTGTGCTCCCGTCGCATCTCCGATCGGAGGCATTCGGCATGGTGCTGGTCGAAGCCGCAATGTTCGGCAAGCCAATGGTCTGTTGTGAAATTGGCAGTGGCACATCGTTCGTGAACGAGCACGGTGTGACCGGCTTCGTGGTTCCGCCTGAGGCGCCAACAGAGATGGCCGCAGCGCTTCGCCAATTACTGGCTGATTCGGCACTTGCTACGAGGATGGGCAAGGCCGCGCGTGAACGGTATTTGCGCTTGTTTTCGGGCACCGCGCTTGGCAAGGCTTATGACGATCTGTACCAGGAGGTCGCTCAGACGCATTACGCTGCGCACAGGGTCACTGGAGCAGGCGCGACGGAAGGCTCGTGTTGATCGGGAATGCCGAACAATTGGCAAGCCCGACTGTGATGTCGACGGCGGGCGTGGAGGTTGCTCTGACTGACGGTGGCCGGCGGCACGCACGGCGCAATGAATAACGCGTGACCCGCGTGGTCGCGGACTGTAGTGAAGAGTACTGCGAATGAAGGCACTATTTTCTACCTATCCAATGGCATTCCACACCCCCGGCGGTGGGGAGATCCAGTTGCTGGCGTACCAACGCTATCTTTCGCGATTCGGTATCGACGTCACGCTGTTTGACCTTTGGAATCCACGCTTCCTCGATCACGAACTGGTTCATTTCTTTTCGTGCGTGGGTGGTTCGGTCCACTACTGCAATTTCGTCCGGCAACTGGGCTTGCCCCTGGTCGTATCGTCCAGCTTGTGGGTTACTGAAGAAACCGCACACCTGTATCCGATGGCCGAGATAGCACACCAGTTTTCGCTGGCCGATCGTGTCATCGCGAACTCGGAGATTGAATGCGACACGCTCGCGCGCGTATTCGACCAGCCCCGCGAGCGCTTCGTCTCGGTGCTCAATGGTGTAGAGCCGATGTTCTATGAGGCGGTTTCGCCTGATCTGTTCCGCGAACATTTCGAAATAGGCGGCGATTTTGTGCTCAATGTCGGGAACATTGAGCCGCGCAAGAACCAGCTTTCGCTGGTGCGGGCGATGAAAGCTTTCCCCGAGCGCAAGCTCGTTCTGATTGGCCACCAGCGCGATCCGGCCTACGCGCGCCAATGCCTGGAGGAGGGCGGCAACCAGGTGGCCTATCTGGGCCCCCTCCCACATGATTCCCTGCTGTTGCGCTCGGCCTATGCGGCATGTGATGTGTTTTGCCTGCCAAGTACCCTAGAAACGCCCGGTCTCGCTGCCCTCGAATCATATGCTGCGGGATGTCGCATCGCCGTGACTGAGGTGGGCTCCACGCGTGAGTATTTTGGGGGGGGGGTGGCGTATCTCGACCCTTCCTGCGTCGACAGCATTGTCGAGGCGATTCGTGTTGCCTTGGCCACTGAGCCTGGCCGTGTCAGGCGCCAGTTTGACTGGCAGACCGTGATTGAACCGCTCAAAGATATCTACAGCTCCTTGATCCAGAAATGAAACTCGAACTGCAAGCACTGAACAATGTCGAGCGGTCGTCGAACCCGCTCTACCAATGGACTGCGACGTCAGGTGATCCCCAGTTCGCGATCGTTGGATGGGAGCACATGCGGGGCCGCACCGCCAGATTCACATTTCGGCTCGTGACGGATGGTCTGCCGAAGACGCCATGCATGCTCTACCTTGACAAGGGCAAGGGCTTGTCAGAGCAGGGGGCGGTCTGGATGCACACCGGCACCAACGGTGACCTTGTCCAGGAGGTCTCGTTCCCCTATTCGCTCGCTGGCGTTCGGTTTGATCCCTTGGCTTGCCCAGGACGTTTCTCGTTAGAGGGTTTCTCGCTCGAAGTGCTCGAGGATTCGCGGCCGTTCGGAGAGCCCGGCGACGCACCGGCCGAAGAGCTTGAGCCAACCTACGAGAACTGGATCACTCTGAACGAACCATCGGCGGACGATTACACGACACTTGCGTGTAAGGCCGACCAGTGGGAGCGTAAGCCGCTGTTCAGCATCGTGATGCCGACCTACAACTCCCGGCCGGAATTCCTGCGTGAGGCGATCGACTCCGTGCTGGCGCAGGTCTACCCGAACTGGGAACTCTGCATTGCCGATGACAATTCGAGCGAGCCCGGCGTGCGAGCGCTCCTTGACGAGTATGCCGCGCGCGATCCGCGCATCAAGGTGACGTATCGCGGCGAGAACGGCCATATCAGCGCGGCGAGCAACAGCGCGCTCGCGCTGGCCACGGGCGAATACACTGGGCTGCTCGACCACGACGATCTGCTGCATCCGCTCGCGCTCTATTTCGTCGGCGACCTGATCCAACGGCATCCCGAAGCAGCGCTGATCTACAGCGATGAGGACAAGATCGATCTCGAAGGCAAGCGCTTTGGGCCGTACTTCAAGTGCGATTTCAATTACGACTTATTCCTCGGCCAGAACATGATCTGCCACTTCGGCGTTTACAAAACGTCGATGCTCGGCGAGATCGGTGGCTTCCGCGAGGGCTTCGAAGGGGCGCAGGACTACGATCTCGCGCTGCGCGTGCTCGACGCGTCCAGCCATGCCGCGATCTTTCACATCCCGCGTGTGCTCTACCACTGGCGCATGCTGCCCGAGAGCACTGCGACCAGCGTCGATGCCAAGCCTTACGCGTTGACGGCGGCGAGCCGGGCGATCGAGGCGCACCTCGAGCGCCGCGGGGTTGCGGCGACGGTGCAGGCAGCCGATCAGGCACCGATCTTCCAGCGGATCTCGTACGCTCTGCCGAAGGCGCTTCCGCTGGTGGAAATTATCGTGCCGACGCGGGATGGCGCAGCGCTCGTAAAGCAGTGTGTCGATTCCATCACGAACCGGACGACCTACGATAACTACCTCGTCACGATCATCGATAATGGATCCGAGAAGCCCGAGACCTTTGAGCTGTTCGCGAGCTATGCGGAAGATTCGCGCATTCGTGTCGTGCGCGACGATTCGCCGTTTAACTACTCGGCGTTGAACAACCGCGTGGCGCTGGCGAGTCAAGCCGATTTCGTCTGCCTGCTCAATAACGATATCGAGGTCATCACGCCCGAATGGTTGGGCGAACTCGTGTCGATCGCGCTGCAGGACAACGTCGGTGCCGTGGGGGCCAAGCTGCTCTATCCGGACGATACCGTGCAGCACGCGGGGGTGATCGTGGGAATCGGGGGCATCGCCGGCCATGCCTACAAGCATGTCGAGCGCCATGATCCGGGCTACTTCAGCCGCGCGCTGCTGCGCAATACGCTGAGTGCCGTCACAGCGGCCTGCCTGTTGATCCGCACCAGCATCTATCGCGAAGTCGGCGGTCTCGACGAGAAGCTGGTGGTAGCCTTCAACGACGTCGATTTCTGCCTGCGCGTACGCGAGGCGGGCTATCGCAATGTGTGGACGCCGTTTGCCGAGCTGTATCACCACGAATCCGCTTCCCGTGGATACGAGGACACGCCCGAGAAGATTGCACGCTTCGGCAGCGAAATGGAATTTGTCAGGGACCGCTGGGGCGACGCCCTGCTTTGCGACCCGTTCTATTCCCCGAACCTGACGCTCGATACGACCGACTTCGCGTTGACGATGAGTCCGCGGATCACGAAATAAGGCCAGTCTCTATGCATTTGATTACCGACTGGGCCACCGAGCGGCGGCACCCGTCCCCGAGTGTACCGTTTGCCCTCCCGAACGCGATCTATTTCCTGCTGAAGTTCCGAGCCGATCTTTCGTCGTTCGATCACGGATCGCTCGAAGGGCGCATGGAACTGTACTTCTGGTGGCGCGCGCACGGCTACCGCGACTACCCCGACTTCGAGTGGGTGCTTCGCGAAGAGGATGTCGCCTACGCCGGCCAGCTGGACAGCGAGACCCTGATCACGAAATACCCGCGCGTGGTGGCGGCCTGGATGGCAGGCAATGCGGTCGACATTCTCGACGAGCGCGCGCTGCTCGCGGCATTGCTGTCGGATGGCGCATCGGTTGGGCCGACTAACGCGTGCCTGCCGCGCTTCATGGACGCGCTGCTCGTCAAGCGGCGCGATCTACTCGCGCATTTCGATCCTGCTACGTTTGAGGGGCAGCTTTCGCTAGTGTCTTGGTGGGAGACGCACGGGCAGTATGACTATCCGAGAACGAGATGGTCGCCGCGCAACGTCTACGACCAGCTTGACGCGCTGGTCGACGACGGCGGTGTGCTGGGCATTGCGCTGCCATGTTTCCTGCGACCGCTGATAGCGAGCCGCGGGGACCTGAAGGACAAGCTCGATCTGGATACCTTCGATGGCCGCTTCGGGGCGCTCGGCTGGTGGGCTTCAGCGGGCAGGCACCAGTATCCGCGCCTAGTGTGGCATACGGCGCCAACGTACCAGCACCTGAACGAGCTGGTCAGCAACGATCTCGGCCTGCCGATCGATGTCCCGCGCTTCCTGGCGCCGCTTGTCGCGAGCCGCCCGGACCTCGCCGCGTTCATCGACACTGAGACGTTCTCGGGCCGACTCGCGGCCATGCAGTGGTGGGACGAGCACGGCAAGAAGCAGTACACCGGGTTGATCTGGCCGACCTCGCGTACGTTCGGCCACCTGAGCGAGCTCGACGATGGCAGGCGGCACGGCCTGTTCGGCGCGCCGTATTTCCTGCGGCCGATCATCGACGGCCGTCCCGATCTCCATGCCCTGTTCAATGTCGATACCTTCGGCGGGCGACTTGGCGCGATGGAATGGTGGACCTTCCATGGCAGGGACGAGTACAGCAGGCTGCATTGGCCGCTGGACGAAAGCTGGGAGGAACTGGTCGACGTGGCGGACGTGCCGGGCCAGCCGGTCGCGCTGCCGCACTTTCTGCGCGCGCTCTACGCGGAACGCCAGGACCTGCGCGACCGGTACGATCTCTCGACGGAGGCGGGCGCGACGGCGCTGGTGGCGTGGTGGCAAGACCGGGGCAGGGAGTCGATCGGATTTCTGCGGCAGCTGCGCGTCGAGCTGCCCGCGGGAGAGCGCAGGGCCCGCGTTGTGTCGGATTCGACTGGCGGCGCGCCGTTGGCGCGTCCGCGTGGCATTAACATCGTCGGGTTCCCGCAAGGCGTCCTGGGACTAGGTGAAGATGCCAGAATGGCCGCCCAGGCCTTCCAGCTCGCCGGCGCCGAGGTCGCCCTGGTCAATGCGCCGATGAACGGCCCGGCTCGTCTCGAGCATTCGCTCGATCACCTGATCCGCGGCGACCTCGTCTACGACGTCAGCGTGTTTTGCCTGCCCCCTCCGGAAATGGTGCGCATGGCCCTCGAGGGCGGGCGCAGGATGCTCGAGGCTGAAACGTACAAGATCGGTGCGTGGCCGTGGGAGCTGCCTCATTGGCCGAGCGCGTTCGGCCGTGCCTACGAGTTCGTTGATGAGATCTGGGCGCAAAGCCGGTTTGTCGAGGCAGTCTACGCGAGGCTGGGCAAGACGAAGGTTCGCCACATGCCGATGGCCGTGGTCATTCCGGAGCCGCGCGCCATTGACCGCGCACGCTTCGGCTTGCCACACGACCAGTTCCTGTTCTACCTGATGTTCGACGGCAACTCGTGGCTGACCCGCAAAAATCCGGTCGCGGGCGTGCATGCGTTCAAACAGGCCTTTGGCGGCGACCGCGCCGGCGTGGGGCTGGTTATCAAGGCCATGAACGTCAGGGAAGATGACCCGACCTGGCGCCAGGTGTGCGAGATGGCTGCGCAGGATGCGCGGATCCATATCGTGTCGGAACGGCTCAACCGCCAGGACACGATCGATTTCATGGCGTGCTGCGATGCCTATATCTCGCTGCACCGCAGTGAGGGTTTTGGCCGCGTGATCGCGGAAGCGATGGCATTGGGGCAGCCGGTGGTGGCAACGAACTTCTCCGGCAATGTGGATTTCTGCGACCCGGAAACGGCATTCCTTGTGGACGGTGAACTGGTGCCGCTGCGGCCCGGTGAATACTTGTTCCACGAGGGCCAGTACTGGTGCGATCCCGATGTCTCGCTGGCCGCCGGCCAACTGGTCCGGGTCTTCGGTGATGCTGCGCTGCGCAAGCGTATCGCAGCAGCGGGCCGCGAACGCATCGAGCGCGACTATTCAATGGCGGCAGTGGCGCGCGCCTACCGGCAGCGCCTGGCTGAGTTCGACCAAGGGGCTGGCGAGCGATGAGACTACTGATCTGTGCACCGGATATTTTCGAAGGGGACGCCGTCGGCAATCACTGCCTTGGGTTGGCCGCGATTGCTTCGCAGTTTGGGTGGAACTCACGAACGTACGCCCAGCGCTTCGACGCGTCGACAATGGCGGTGCAGCCGATTGAATTGCTGTTTTCCGAGGCTACGGCCGAGGACCTCCTGTTCGTCAGCTACTCGATTGTTGACCCGGTCCTCGATCGACTACTGGCGTTGCCGTGCCGGAAGATCTGCTATTTTCATGGCGTTACCAATCCGGCGCTACTGCGTGAGTTCGAGCCAGCGACTGCCGAACTTTGCGAACAAGGCCTTGCGCAACTGCCGCACCTGGCAAGATTTGATGCCATTGTCGCCAACTCGAAGTACGTGGCCCAAGACCTGGCACCATTTGTCGATGTGTCGAACGTGGCTGTCATTCCTCCCGTCTTTGCGAGTCTCCCGGCATTCGCATCCAACACAACAGGGAGCCACGACTCGATGGCGTTCAATATGCTTGTGCTTGGTCGCGTGGTGCCACACAAGCGAGTGGAGGATGCTATCGAAGTGCTTGCTGAAGTAGTCGCTGGCGGGGTGGATGCGACGATGACAATCGTCGGCAGTATGCCAAATCATGACTACAGTAAGTTCTTGCTCAAGCGTGCTCGTGAGCTTGGTGTGCTGGTGCGGATCGATTTTACCGGCATGGTCGATGATGCCGATCTCTTGTCAAACTATGACCGCGCTTCGTTGCTGCTTTCGATGAGCCGCCATGAAGGATTTTGCATACCAGCGCTTGAGGCGATGTACCGGGGCATCCCCGCGGTCGTGAGGGCAGGGCATGCAGCAGCCGAGGTTGTGGGCGACACAGGTCTGGTTGCGGGTGTCGAGACGACGCCGGCGCAGATTGCAGGATCGATCCTGGCGGTACGAGGACATGAGCAAGCATGGCACGAGTTGCGACGACAAGCGCGGGTGCGTGCCGAGTCGATTCTGAATACTTGTAACCACGAGCGCTGGTCCACGCTCTTGAACACAATTGGGCAACGAGCTTAAGATGAATTCCCCCCCCAAGATACTGGTCACGACGTACCACTCCGCCTTTCTTGTCCGGGGTGGAGGCGAATTCGAGATAGTGAGCCTGGTCGACAGTTTGAAAAAGCAGGGCTATATCGCTGACATATACGGTCCATTTTCGCAGTCGCTCGACCGCTATGACGTCGTACTGCATTTCTCCGTACATGGCGGAGGGCTTGAGCTGCTCCGTTCCGTGGCTGCTGCGGGTAAGCCGATTGTCCTGTGGCCAAACCTATGGGCTGACGAGCTGCATCCTCCATCAAGCGGTTTGATTGCTGAACATGTTGCGCTTGCCAGTGTCATCGTTTTCAAATCGATCGCGGAGAAGGAGCATTTCTGCTCGCGCTATGCGGTGCCAGAGGGGAAGATTCGCTTTGTACCGGCGGGTGTCGACGAGATCTTTTCCAAGAATGCGCCGGACCGACTATTCCGCACAATGTACGGACTTGATAGGTATGGCATCTGGTTTGGTGTGATTGAGCCTTCTAAGAACCAGCTAACCGCTATACGCGCGCTTCGGGACTGTGGCATGCCACTTGTGTTCGTCGGACGCTATCGAGACCGTGAGTACTACAACGCCTGCCGGCGCGAAAGCCCATCGAATTTTCTGTTTATTGACGGATTGCCTTACCGATCCGAGGTGATGCGGGCCGCGCTGCAGGAATGTAGTTTTTATGTCGAAGTGTCCAAAGAGCCGCCGGGACTGTCCGCAATAGCTGCGGGCCTGTCGGGTTGCCGGCTGGTGCTGAGCAACTCAGACTGGGCGCGTGAGCATTTCGACAGCTTTGCTCAATTGGTGGATCCTGACTCGACCGAGTCAATCCGCGAGGGCGTTGAGGCCGTCATTCGTGCTCCCGCACAATACGAGGCGCAACGCGAGCATCTTCGCCGGCACTGCCTGCCTGCGGCAATCGTACCGTTGCTGGATGTTTTCAACGAGGTAGTTGAGGCGTCATGAGGCTTTATTTGTTCCGACACGGCCTGTCTGAAGCCAATATCGCGCGGCGCGTGACGGGTACGCCGGACGACCCCTTGTCTGCCCAGGGCGTGAATCAGGCGCGCGCAATGGCGCCATGGATCGAGGCCGCTGCGATTTGCCCCGACCGCTTCCTGACTAGTCAGTGGAGGCGTGCGCAAGAAACCGCAAGGCTTCTGTTCCCGACGGCCGAGTGGGAGATCGATACCCGGCTCGGCGAAACCGACGCCGGAGCGGTTGCCAACGCGCCACTTGAGAGTTTTTTGCACGACTATCCCGATTTCTACTCGGACTATCGCAATGCCTATCCGGGTGGCGAGTCGCATGCCACCTTGAATGAGCGGGTGCTTGACTGGCTTCATTCATTGCACGTGCTGGGCATATCCGATACCGCAGCAAGCGAGATCGCGGTCGTCTCGCACTCCGGGCCAATCGCCTGCTTGCTCCAGCAGGCTCTTTCGATTGGGATGGAGAGATTTCCGGCATTACTGCCGGCTCATGCGAGCCTCACCATACTGGACTGGGACGTGGGTTCCGACTTGCCGGTGCTGCGTGGGTTCTCATTGATGCCGCCTGAAGCGCTGGCTTCCACGTCCATGAACAGTGCGAGGAAAGACTAATGATGAAAGTCCTTGCGCTACAGCGCGTATCCCATGTCGCCGCCGATGCGCTCTCGCTATCGGTTGAGGCGCGGATGACTGAGACGCTTGACTACCTTGCCGACCAGGGTAAGCTGACATTCGCCGCGATCGCAGAGAATCATGAGCGAGTCGATTCCGCACTCGAATGGGCCGATGCGCTGACCCTGAGCAAACACAGTTCGCCGGCGGCCGTTGCCGTGGCGCGCCGTGCACGGGAGAGAGGAGTACGCATTGTCTATGATGTTGACGACTGGATTTTCTCGTTCCCGTCGTACAGCAACGCGACCAAGGTTGCTAAACAACTCGACGGTATCCGCGAGTTGATGTCACTGGCGGATGTAGTGACGGTGGCCAATCAGAATTTGCTCGATCACATCGGAGAGTATTGCGCTCAACCGATCCTGATGCCGAACGGCATGTACGTCGAGAAGTATATTGCGGAGAACCACGCGGGTGCCGTCCGAGAGTTGCAGCCGCCACGTATCGTATTCACCAACGCGGACCTGATCAAAGTCAACAATAGCAAGGCCGTGCTGTTGCGCGTGCTGCAAGACTTCTTCCATCAGCATCCGGACTACTTGCTTGATTTCTACGGAGATCCGTTCCCCGAGATCTTCTCGCTTCCATTTCTGCACTACACAAGTCGAAAGCAATATCCGGACTACGTGCAGGCGCTGATCGCGGGTGGCTACGTATTCTCGATCACCCCGCTTGGAGGGGCGGAAGACCCTGACAGCCTGTTCTTCAATAGCTGCAAGAATCCGTTCAAGTACCTGAACTATGGCACGGCTCGGGTGCCTGGCATCTATTCGCGCAGCCCGATCTATGAAGACTGTGTCAAAGACGGCGAAACAGGCCTGCTGGTCGACAATACCTACGAGAGCTGGCTCGATGCGATGGAGCGGATGGCCGCTGACGCGAGCCTGCGCAACAGGATCCGGGGCGAGGCGTTCGACGATATCTGCCGTTCACACCACATCAGTCGCAGCGCTGAGATTCTTCTTGCTTTGCTAGGGAATGGTTGAGTATCAATCCATGGCGGCGAGCGCCGGCCAGGTCGGACTATACGAGCCGCTCTATCGACCGGATCAGGCTTCGTCGAGTGACTTGTTAATCCCGCTGGAGATGCGTGACAACTCACGGCCGGACTGGCGCGAATTTGCAATTCTTGTATCGATGTACAAGCAGGGCATTCATCGAAGGCACGCAGCGACAGGGCTCATTTCGCCAAAGTTCGGCCTCAAGTCGCGCGTTGGTCTTGAGTCATTTGTCGCATTCGTCCAAGCCCATGGGGGAGATGACGTCAGTTTCGTCAATCCATTTCCCCAGCTCGCTTATTGGTCCTATAACGTGTGGATGCAGGGGGAGCACGCACATCCAGGCCTGGGCGCAGCCGCACAGGCACTGCTTGACAAGGTTGGCATTGGCTGGCGGCTTTCCAGCGTGCCGCGTCACGGTCAAGCAACGCTTGCTTACTGCAATTTCTGGGCAGGCTCGCCCGAGTTCTGGGAGCGTTACGTAGGCGGGGTTCTCGTTCCTATCGCGGAGTTCCTGGAAGACGCACCTGATGATCCCGTCGCACAGGCCGTGATGCGCGATACCACGCACACTGATCCGGCGCCACTGCTGCCGTTCATCATCGAGCGCCTGTTCAGCACATTTCTGTCGCTTCATCCCGAATGCAACGCGAGTGCCATGCCGATCGAGTTCGACGACGTGCTTGCTCATTGCGTAGATGAGTTCGAACGTGTCATCGTCCGGTATATGCGTTATCCCATTGAGATCGCAGATGCCTCGGGCAAGCCATTCGACGGCGATCTACTCCGGCAGATGGATGCGATGTGCGCGCTATGGCAGCAGCATTTCTTTGACCTTTACTCGTTAGTGCCACATCCTCATACCGGGCGAAAGATCTGATCATCTTCGCGGGCATCAGGTGCCGCACCCGCCCACAATGGAGAAGGTGGGTAAAGGCAGATAATATGCATTATCTTACGCTGGTTGGGCGAGATGTCCTGCTAACTGGATATCAGCCTGCTCGAGCTTAGTCCCTAGCTCCTGCAATTCGCAATTCGGGTCTGGCTATTCGCAAAAGAGACGAGTCCGAACGGCGTTGTGATCCGGCCAAGCTCTGTCCCCGGTGAATTTTGGTGCGAACTATTTCAATGATGCGATGGACTAGTAGGACAGAATGTCGACACCGGGCGGAAGCCATTCTCCTTCGAGTTCAGCGCAGGTACACCCGCAGCCCAGCGTCGAGCCGGAACATCAAACGGTCTCCACTCAGGGCTTCGATCATTGCCTTTGCGAGCCCAACGTCTCGCTCGCTGCATTCGAGTTCGAGTGATACCCCGTTGGGCAGCTTTGCGCTCAAGAGCGCCAGCGGTTGCGCTCGCTGCGGTGGCAGATCGCCAGTCGCTGATGCCGCTTCGTGACAGGGCACCACACCCTTTGCACGTGTCTCGCTTGGCCGCGACTCCTGAAGCTCGTGGACAACCGGCACGAATGCCGGCAACGCACCTCGCGCCTGCGCTGAATCTCGGTACTCCCGAATCCATTTGCGCAACTGGTTCGCGTTGATACCAGCCTTGAGCGCTGTGCCCGAAACCGATGCTCCCGATTGAAGATAAAACTCAATCAGACGCCGCTTGGCCGCAGGCTCGTAGTCGCGCTTCCCATTGGAGCGGACTCGCACCGCCTCGCACGCCGCATGATTGAAGTCTGTCAGAGCGCTACTGGTGATAGGGGTCTCCCTTCGCGCCACCCGTGGTATTGATAATGTGCTGCGGCATCAACGCCAGCAGCCAGAACGTCGGGATTCGCCTCGTAATATGCGGCAACGTCAAAGTAAGACGAAACGCTGAGCACATGCGAGGCATCCATCTCGCTAGGTACACCAGGAGTGCGACGTGGGACGAAATTCCGGAGGCGTGCACCAATGGCGCGCCGCAGTTTCCAAAGTTGCATCCCGGGGCCGGCCTTAATAGCTGCATTCTGCATTTCTCGCCAGGTGTTCGCGATGTAGGAAGGGTTTTCTGAACGGCGCAGCGTGACGAAAAATTCGTTTTGGTCAAGTGCCGTATCCTGAAAACCTTCGCATGCAAAGTCGATCAAGCCGGCGTCGGCTATTTGCGCCATGAGTTGTGCGAAGGATGCGGGAGTGAAAGCCCAGCAGTGGATGTCGTGATAATGGCCGTTCTCCATTATGTCCATCGCAAGCGAGATTGCATCAGAGTAGCTATACAGCTTGGCCGGCCTAGCGGCAGCCGAATTGCTCCAAACGTCAGCACAATCATCCTTGATCACGCTCAATGTGAAGTCCAGCATTGAGTGGGGCTGCGGAACGCGGGCTTTGACCAGATAGCTGAGCAGCACATCGGAGAGTTGCGTTTCTCTTCTCAGGCGGTCGAAAGTGAAGCGCATATCTGGTACAGCGAGCCGAACCTCGCCAGTAGGCTTCAAGATGGAAGCAAGTTCTCGAAGCCATCCGATCAAGTCCGGGACATGCTCAATGACGTGTGAGGCGACCACATAGTCAACGTATTTGCCGCGGATGGCATCATGTAGGGTATTTTGTCCCCATACGGCACCCACATCGACAATGGACTCAACGTCCACATTGGGGTCGTCCTTGTATTTGCGCTTGAGGGTGGGGGTATCGGCATGGTCAACATAGATGACATTGCAGTCACCGGACCTGACAATTGGTCGGCATAGAGCACCGATTTCTATGCCAAGCTGCGACTCCAAGACTAAACCACCGAGAAGCTTTTCGCGGCGGACTTCGTTATGCCCGTTGCTCATGGTTGCCATCCATATATCGGGTTAGGCAGTATAGCCGAACAAGGAGCCACATTTTCATGCCCCGTCTCGCGCGGGCTTTTCTTTTCCGGATCATGGAATGCCATACACCAGTCCTGCAAACCTGCCGGGAGGCCGAAACATGGCCACCTTCCTGGGCATGCTGGCCTACTGCGAAGGCACGTCGATTGTGCCTGGCAGTGACGACGGCTACAGCGTCAATCTGGGTCGGGCGCTCTTCCACGGCTACGACAAGCACCCGCGCGTCTCAGTCATGACGCGGAGGGGATGGAGCGACGCCGCGGGTCGGTACCAGATCATGGTGGCCATCCCGGGAAGAAGAAAACGCGCACTTGGGACTCGGCCAGCAGCGCGTGTGGCGTGTCGGACTTCAGCCCGGCCGCGCAGGACTAGGTCGTCGTGTACCTGATCACCCACCGCGGCGCGCTTGCCGACATCGAGGCTGGCCGGCTGGCCGATGCCATCGCGAAGTGCCGAAAGGAGTGGGCGAGTCTGCCAGGCGAGGGGTACGGGCAGCGGGAACAATAAATTCGGAGCCCTCAGGGCACAGTACCTGCTGCATGGCGGGGTGATAACGGGGTCTGACAATGAACGAAGAAGTCGTGGTGATGGCGAAAGTCGGCGACGCGGCTGCGCTGGGCTCGGCGATCGCCTTGAGGTTCATTCCGGGAACTGGTGGCAGCGCCCGCTCTCGTTCATCGGGAGCCTTGGCATCGGCTGCCTTGTCGGCGGCGTTGCGGTGGAGCGGTTCGGCCTGGTGGCTGGGAGTTACACGCACATGCTCGCAGTTGCTTCGGCGGCGGTGTTCGGTCTGGCCATCGTGAACAACGGGATGCAGCAGATCCCGGAGATCTTCGCCACGCTGCGCAGGAAGACCCTGGGGAGCTGACCCCTCCTGGTGGCGAACGCCATCATTTGGGGCGGCTCGATCTGGGCCGTGCTGACGCATAAGGTGTCGGCGGGTACAGCGTCGGATATGCAACGAAGATGGGGGCGGTTCAGGCCACCAGCGCGAGGATCCTGTGGTGTTTGCACCCCAGCGCGGACAGCAGCATGAGCGGTATCAGCGAAGGCCCAACGGGAGATCGAAGATTCATTGTTCCCGCCTGTCATGATTGCCGTGTCGACCTGGCGCTCGGCGATGCATTTGAAACGGCGAGACGGCAGGCGTCCGCGCTTCAGGACGCATGGCCTGTGATGCGCGCATGCGGCGTCGTGCTACCTCCAGGCTGGCTGCCGGACGTCAGGATTGCGGCAGTTGTGCCACGTCGTTGCGCTGATACAGTCCGGCATCGTCGATCGAGATATCCTTGCAGGCATCCGGATTCTCCAGGTTGATCCGGATGCCCGTGATGTCTCGCGCGGTCAGCCAGCGGGGCGAAGCGTCGAGCGGGATGATCAATATGCCTTCGTCGGCCGTGAACACGAGTCCGCTGGCCGCGGCGTCAGCGCTTGATGTATCCGTCGACCAGCGCACGCGCAGGCGAGGCGGCGCGTTGGCGCCGATGCACGCAAAGCGCATGCGCAGAAGACCTGCCGACTTGCCGGCCAGCGCAGGGGAAAGCGGCAGCACGATGGTGCCCTGTCCATGCGCGACCGCTGGAGCGCCGCTTTTCACCGAGGTGCCGGCGACCGTCGGGGCGAGTTTTCGGACCAGTGTCATCTTGCGCTGCAAGCTGTGCTCGGATCGTCCCCAGGCGACGGGAATCTTCACCAGATCGGACGGGGCAAACGCCTTTTCCAGTAGCGCCACCTCGGCCGGCGTCGGCTCCCTGTTGTCGGGTGCCACGCTGTCATTTCCCTTCCAAGTGCCGAAGATGAAGCGACCATCCTGGACCGGTGCGTAATGCGCGACGATGAAGCGATAGAGCAGAGGGTCGCGCAGCGCGAGTCCACCGCCGTCGTGGACGACGTTGTCTCCCTCGAACAGCGCCAGGCTGGGCGGATTGCTCATGATCATCCGGGCCGCGCGTAATTGCTGCGGGCCAGGCACCATATTGTAGGCCGCAGTGACGGGCAGGGGCGGCAGACGATTCAGGTAGAAGTACTGTGCATTGCGCGAGGTCAGGTCGAGATAGCGCTCGCCGGGCGCAATCCGCGCGTCGACACGCTCCCGCAGCTCGGTCAAGCGCTGCCATTGGTCGTCCTGGACAATCCCGGTACCGAGATTGGGCAGCCCCACCGATGCACCGTCCCGAGGCGACCCCACCCAGATCCGCGAAGGAGAGGCCGCGAACAGTGGCGTCACTGTGAGCGGGCCAAAACCAAGGGCACTCCCCATGACTGCTGCCAGCACCAGCACACTGCCCTGCAGACCGGGCCGACCTACGCGCCAGAGCAGGATCGGGAGCAGCACGGCGCAGCTGAAAATGGCGACGCGGCCAGGCCGCGACAGATCGTTGGCGTCGATGCGTCCCATCGAGTAGGGAATAAGCAGCAGCACGAAGATCACCAGCACGATCGCGGGCGGGAAGATCTGCCAGCGCCGGGTAGCGTCGCTCCGGGCACTGAGCATTAGCCAGAGCCCGAACAAGGGTGTCAGCACCCAGGAGCCGCGCAGAAGCTCATACAAAAGGCCAGAGCGCGGGCCGCCGTTCCAGCTCGCCTGCCAGGGAATCCCATAGGCGACCTGGTT
Organism: Cupriavidus sp. FW305-46; assembly: GCF_058787075.1. Lineage (NCBI taxonomy): Bacteria > Pseudomonadati > Pseudomonadota > Betaproteobacteria > Burkholderiales > Burkholderiaceae > Cupriavidus > Cupriavidus sp. FW305-46. Next base: position 69,122 of record NZ_JBYSZI010000009.1, on the reverse strand, counting down.
GATCGGGCCGTTCTCAAGGACATACCGGGCGGCGCCGAGCAGCATCGCCACCAGTGGCGTGGCGAGTGTCACGAGTCCGAGCAGGAGAAGTGCCGGTACCAGGTATTTCCATTCACGCTGCTCCGGAAGTTTCCAGCAGCGCCACATCGCAAATACCGCCAGCGGCGCCGACCCGGCAACTAGCAGACTGGCTTGCGGAGGGAGTCCAAGAATCGCGACCGGCACCGTCAACAGCCAGCATGCCAGCCAGCGCGCCGGGCGGGCGAACAGCGTCGGGCTGCACCACAGGCAGATGAATGGCGTCAGAAACAACCATGGAAGGCGGTCGCCAATGATCAGCGTTGCAACAAACGCCAGCGGCAGGCTGCGTGAGAAACGCAGCATACACAGATAGGCGACGAGAGACAGCAAGGCGCAGGCCAGACGGCTGGCATCCCCGATGGCTGCGGCGGTACCGTCGTAGAACAGCACCGCCACGATGCCGCGCAGATCGTCTTCCGCGATGCCGTGCGCCGGAATGTAATCGATATAGGGAACCGCGCCGTGAAGGTAGGACCACCATCCGAGCAGATACTCGCCGAAGTGATAGTCATCAGCCGGTACTAGTGGCGTTTGTGTCATGCCGCTCTTGAGCGCCACGAGCAATCCGAACAGCGCGATTGGTGACCAAAGCGTGCCGGAGTTTGCATCGATGGACGCTCGCCACCGGATGGCGCGCACGACGGCATCTACGGCGCCCCATGCGACGAGCACGACAATCAGGATATCGAGCCGGTGGTGCGTGTGGTAACCGCTCCCGGTTCCATTTGCCGTGATCCAGCCTGCGGGAATCAGCAGCACCATCAGCGTCGTCGTTCCTATTTGCGCGGCTAGCGCGGCAAACGGGAGGCACCGCTCCACCCAGCTGCGCCTGAGGCATGCGAGCGCTGCAGCGGCGACCAGACCTGTCCACATCAGCGTCTGGGAGATTTTCGTGAACGAGGCGAGCTGGGCCGCGCTAATTTCCGGAGCGAAGAATCGTCCACGAACGATCGCCGCCGCGAGCGGCAGCGTAGCCAGCAGCACGCCCGCTAACAGCAGCGCACCGGCAGTAGCCGGCGAGATTTGCGCGGTGCGTCCAGGCCTGCAGCCGTATATCGTCGCAAGTGCGATCACGCCGCCGGCTGATATCCGAATCAGGTTGGGATCTGCGGGAAAGCCGACGGCAAGCAGACCGACCGCGATGGCGAAGGGAAGCGTCCACAGCAGGAACTGGCCGGCGAGTGCTTCCGCGTGCACTTGGCCGTGCCTGGATTCCTGGTTGCGCAGCAGCGCGCCAATGCTCCACAGCGTGGCGATGAACGCAAGTATCGCGATCGGCGGTGCCATCAGGTCCTGCACCTTGGTGTTCGCGTGCCATGCCGCATTGCCGACGATGAAGTCGGAATATGTGGTCGTGTTCTTGAAGGTTAGGGCAGTCGACAGCGCCGCGGCGGCAACGGCAGAAGCCGACAGGATCGCTGCGGCCTTTTGTGGAAACGATGGGTGTGGGGTCGACACGCTTGTCACTTACGAGACGGCCTTGGGGTTGTAGTGGCCGGTGCACGCACGGAACAGGACTTCGAGCAGCTTCAGATTGCCCCGCATGCCGCCGATCTTGGTCGGAACCTCCCCCTTGGGATAACGGCGCACCGTCGCGAGCTCCTGGCATCGATAGCCCAGTTTCGGTACGCGGTAGGAGAGGTAGGCGAGGAGCTCGTAGCCCGAAAAGACATCGCGAAACGGGGCCACGAGGGGATCGAGAAGCATACGGCTGCTGTAGGCGCGGAAGCCTTGCGTCGTGTCTGTCCAGTGAAAGCCTGAGCTCAGGCTGAGCGCGGGCGCGTGAATGAAGCGGATTGCCAGGTCTCGCGATTTCGGCGTGTTCTCGGCGAGGCCACCGACGAGGAAGCGCGACGCTTGCACGAAGTCGACACCGTTCTTCAACGCTTCCACGAAACGCGGAATTGCCTCGGGATCATCCTTGTCGTTGCCATCGATCGTCACGATGCCGTCATAGCCCTGATCGAGCGCGAACGCGTATGCGCAGCGCAGCTGGGCACTCAGCCTGCCGGCGCCGGTCTTGACGATAAGTCCCGCCACGTCCTGGCTGCGCAGGAATTCGTGCTGAAGCGAGCCATCTGTGCTTCCGCCGTCGACGATGACGATGTCCGCGATGTCCGCGATCCGCAGGGTCGACATCCGCGCGAGCAGGGTGCGGATGCGCTCGCCTTCGTTGATCACCGGAATGATCACGCACCAGGGGTGGTGTCGCCCCGCCCACATCGCGACGTTGTACGTCGGCACTTGCCAAGTTGCTCGCGTGTCGGAAGGGATTTCAGATTTCATCGTTCGGGTCATGGTTAACAGTCAGGCCACCTTGGCGGTGATCAGGACGACGCCCGCGATGACAAGCAGGATGCCCGCGCCGGTAGTCCAGTGAAAAGGCTCGCGGAAGATGAGCACCGAAAGCGTGGCTACAGTCGCCACGGCTCCCGATGTCAGGACGGGGTGGGCGACGTTGAGCGGCAACCGGGCCAGCGCCGCGGCATAGAGCAGAAAGGCTGCGCCATACAGGCCGAGGCCGACCCAGAATGGCCAGTTGGCGAAGGCGGCTAGCGGTTCACTTAGCGAGGGAAATCTGCGGGGCGGAATCATCGCCATCTTGACCAGTACGCTGGCCGAGGCGTTGCTGGCGATGCCTAGAATCAGAATCAGCCATTTCATGCGAATTGGACTCCTGGTGCTTGCCGATACCAGCGTTGGGCCGTCGCCAGCGCGCGCTGGATGGCTGGAAGGTGCGGCTCGTTCGCCGTCGCTACCATTTCAATGGAGACGACGTGTCCGGGCAGGTGCGTGGCCAGTTGTGCAGCCATGGCGGCGTGGTCGGTCCGGCCATCACCCAGCGGAACCAGCTCGGGCTCGCTGGCGTGGACATGACCGATCAGATCGGCGTTGTGCTCCAGCACGTCGGCGGGGTCTTCCCCATTGATGGCCAGCGATCCCGTGTCGAACTGCATGCGGATAGCCGGATGGGCGACCAGCCGCACCATGTTCGCGGTCTCTGCGCTGGTTGTCATAAAATTCGCGCCGTAGCACACCGGGTTTGGCTCGAGGCAGAATGTCACGCCGTTGCCATGTGCAATGTCGCCCAGCTCGCGAAAAAACGGCACGGCAATCTCTGCGACCGCACGATCGTCAAGGGCGCCGCGATCCCGATTCTTTGGGGAGCCGAATACCAGTCGGGCCGCGCCCAGTTTGCCGCCGATCCGTGCTACAGCGGCGAGGCGATTCAGCATCGCCGAGCGCGCTGCCGACGAACCGAACATATTGAGTCCGGAAGTGCCGAACAGCAGCGATTGCATGCCGGTCAGTTCAATCCCGTGTGCCTTCCACTGATCGCGCACCCGCGCGATGTCGGCATCGCGCGCATGTTCAGGATCCGGGAAGTATTTGCCAGGGGCTACGTCGATCGCGTCGACGCCGAACTTGTGCAGCAGCGCCGCCACAGACTCGTCTTCGGAGACATCCCAGGCGATGTTCGAGATAGCGATTCTCACGCCCCGCTCCCGGCCTTCAAGGTGCGCGGCTCGGACTGGGCGTATGCGCGGACCGCCTGCAGCGTCGCACGCTGGTCATACTGGTATGCGCCCGAGGCGCCGAATACTGCCGCGTGGCGCGTGCGCAAGTCATAGCGGGCGGCGTTGTCACCCACCACCTGCTCGAACGGCTTGCCGAAGCCCTGGGCCGACACGTCTGCGACACTGATTGGTGCGGCGGTCAGGTGAACTAGTTTCAGGCCCGCGCGCAACGCGACTTCGATGTCGTACCAGAGATTGACCATCGGGTAGAACTGGAAGATGCCACGGCTGTCGATCGCGTGCAGGTTGTTGTCGTTCAAGAAGTCGAAGATAACGTTCTTGCGCAGGCTCGGACCGACCAGCCCAGGCAGGCGGACGATCAGATGGTTCGCGAAATGGCTGGCGACAAATTCCTCGAGCATTAGGCGGTTCAGGCCATAGGCATGCAATCCGCTTTTGTCCACCGGCGAGCTTTCGTCGACGCCGACCGGCGTCTTGAACACATCGACAGTGCTGATCAGGACAAACGTCTTGGATGAGACCGTGCGAAGGTGGGCGATGAGCGCTTCGATTTTCTCACGGTCTGCTGCCGGCTCGCGATTTGCGATCCATTTTTGAGCGGGCGCGCCGGCACAGACCACCGTGTCAAAGTCCTTGCCATCGATCTCGCCAATATTGGTCGAACGGTACAAGGCCTCGAAAGGGGCTTGCCTAAGAAGCGTCGTGCCAACGAAGCCCGTGAAGCCGATCAGTGCATTGTTCATATGTTGCTTTTGCTCAGTGAGGCGGGGGCCGGAGTGAGTGTTTCATCATCCAGTCTTTCAAGGACGTCGTAGATGTTGTCGATCTTGCCGCCGAGGATCGAATAACAGCCAGGCAGTTCCGCGTGCTTCTCGAAGAGGATGGGCCTGCCATCGTCCCCCTCGTTTTTACGCAGGACGGTTTTGATCTCGAACAGCGAATCGATATGACGCGCTTCGGCGACCAAAGGAACATAGCGCGAAACGTCGCGAATCATGCGGTCCACGCGTGAGGCCTTGTCATATGCCGCGAGTCGGTCGTAGGGACTGACACCACCACAGTCGTCCCAATGCAGATGCGGGGTATAGCGCACGTGCGAAAGTGTATGCAAGCCGCGCGCAGGAAAGGGCATCATCGAGAAGAATGGGCCGTCCATGACAGTGATGCCGATATCCTTCAGGCCGGCCGGCGCATCCACCAGCGCCATCTCCGTGATTTCCTGCTTCAGCTCCGTCCGGGTGCCCGGGAAGTCTCCGCCAAACTGGTTCAGTCCGCTGTACGTGCAATTGAAGACGTTGGCGCTCTTGACCACGCGTTCATTCCCCGCGCGGTCATGCATTTCAACGGCGCAGAGTCCGGGGTCGCTGCGCGAAATGGCGCTGACCACGGTCTCACAGCAGACTTCAACGTCGTGCTCCTCTAGTTCACGACGTGCCCATTCCGCGAGCCGTCTAGTGTCGAACGCGTACTCTTCGACAAGGAATACATCTTCGATCAGCCGCGGTGCGAACAGGTTGCGCAGCGTCGGACCGGCAGGCTCGATCCGGGCGCCGATTTCTTGGCAGAACCGCTGAAACTGGCGTGAGCTGACCTTGGAGTTGCGCCGGGCAATCGCATACAGTTTGGTGAAATCCTGCTTGACCGCCTGCGGCCAGTCACGGACGAAGCGTGGAAGGTTGATCCGGCTCCGGTAGGCCGTCGTGAAGCTGCGCGGATAGTGGTACCCGTTGTGGACGCGCGCCTGGTTGCTATAGGAGGCGCGAGATAGCAATGCCGGTTCGCGCTCGACGAGCAGGATCTGCTTCAGCCCGCGCTGCTGCGCGAGATAGACGGCAATGGCTGCGCCGTAAAACCCTCCGCCGATGATGACCGCATCGTAAATGGTGCGCACACTGGCCATCAGGTGATCTGCTGCGGCTTCGCAGTCCGGTTCTCGGACGGTACAGACGCTACCACCTCGATATTTAGCTTCTCGTTGCGCGTCATGCGCGCGCTCGTGAATTCCTGTCCCACGTGGTAGAGAGGTCCCTCGTTGGAGGCAGTCGCCATATCAAGGATGTACTCGCCAAGCACTAGCAGGACCAGCGAAATCAGGAAGAACATGCCTGACTGTTGCAGCGAAAGGCTGATCCATCCTGGCGCGACGTCGGGCTTGAAGAGCCAGATCACGACAACGTAGGCCGAATACAGAAGGTTGGCGACCGCGCCGAACAGCGACAAGACCGTCACCAGCCGCATCGGCGCGCGCGTCGTGGAGACCAGCAGTCGCATGCCCCGATCGATGCTGTTGCCCAGGCGCTTGCGAGGCGCTTGCCGGGGCGCGGCGCTGTACGCGAGGTTGGCGCGCGCAAAGCCTCCAGTGGCAGGCAGATGGCGATAGGTTAGCGCCGGCTGTCGGTGCTGAAGTATGAAGTTGATGACGCGCTTGCTAAGAAGTCGATATTGTGGTGCCTCACGAGCGAGGTCCACCCCGCTGAACCATCTGAACAGGCCGTTAAACACACCGAACGCCCCGCGGTACAGCAGGCCTTGCGCCGGTTTCTGCTTGTTCGTCGCGAAGACGACATCCGCGCCGCTTGCTGCTTTGTCGAGCATTTCGGGGAGGAAGGCAATGTCGTCCACAAACGGATCGACAACGGCGACGAAGTCCCCGAGGGCATTTTCCAGGCCCACCCATGCGGCCGTGTCTGTGTCGACCTCCTTGGTCAACGCGTAGATCTGCAGATTGGGAAGACCGCCTTCTCCCGAAAGGTTTTTCAGGGTCTGGACACTGTCATCGGTCGATGCGTTGTCGATGACGATCAGCTCATAGTCGCTCACAAGTGGCGCAATCGCCGCAGATGATTCGGAGAGGATCTTTTCGTACTGCGCAGCTTCGTTGCGCACCACGAAGAGAACGGAAATAAATACGGGGAAATAGGGCAAAGTCCTGTTCTCTTGATCGCAGCGAGTCACGTGTCGACAGCCAAGGCCTGAAGAATCGCGATATTTTAATCGGTGTGCGGGGATATGGCTATCACCTCGGCGCCCCCAGGCCGCCGACTCCGCTACCAGTCTTGGAGTGGCTGCTGCTTGCAACAGCCTGTTAAGTGTATGTCGAACTGTAACCGGGGCCCGTTGCCTTCACCTTTGGCCTGTGGGCACTTAATGGCCATGCAAAGCAGATATTGTGGGCGTTAATGCCATGGTTATGGGGAAGGCTCCGTGGCGGTTGTAGGCGATAGGAGGCCTAAGGCACGGCCGTGGAACACAGGATGCGGTGCGCATAGTATATAGTCCTGCACAATCGCGCCCAACTTCCGGCTAAGCTCGTGCCCTGCGACAATTCTTTACCTATCGCGGCAGCGAGCGAGGGTTGCAGTGAGCAGGGTAAGCTACAGGAAGAGCCTGCTGGAGGTATGCTCCGGGCGTGCTCTGCACGTGCCGGACAAACAGGCTGTGCAGGATCTATTCGGGTTTTCTAAATGTTTGATTTTTTTTGGGTTCCGCTATTCTCGCTGTTGGCCACGGTCATCGCTGTAGTCGCGTTGCGACCGGTGGCAATTGTAGGCGGGTTGGTCGATCGGCCCGACTCGCGCAAGCGTCACCATGGCGAAATACCCTTAGTGGGCGGAATTGCCATCACCATCGCTGTGTGGGCGGGTGCGATGCTGTTCATGCGCTCTCACGGGTACTATGTCGCCCTCTTGGGGGGCTTGACCCTCTTGGCAATTGTCGGGGTCATCGACGATATGAAGGGAATGTCGCCGGTGGCGAAGCTTGGAGCTCAGTTGCTGGCGGCCATTCTGATGACATCATGGGGTGGAATTTATCTTGGCACGCTTGGAGATATTTTTGGTCGCAGAGAAATTGAACTGGGTAATTGGGGAATTCCTCTGACACTCTTTGCAGCCGTCGCCGTAATTAATGCCATGAATATGTGTGACGGTCTGGACGGCTTGGCGGGAGGGCTAGCCGCCATTACATTTGCGTGGTTCGCATATTTGGCAGGGCAGATCGATAATGGTGCCGCTCAACGCATGTGCGTAATATTCTGCGGTGCCATTCTTGGTTTTCTCTTGTTCAATATGAAGAATCCGTTTCGGGGAGGAAAAAAGGTCTTCCTAGGGGATGCCGGTAGTTTGATGTTGGGGTTCAGTATAGTGTGGTTCGCGGTTCTTCTCTCGCAGCGTAGCTATAACGCGGATCGACAAATACCTCCTGTGGTGATGTTATGGGTACTTGGATTTGTCCTGATTGACCTCTTCACTGTGGTAGTGCGGCGGGTACTGAAGGGCAAGAACCCGCTGGCGGCGGATCGGACTCATCTTCATCACGTGCTGCTGAGACTAGGGTTAGGGCCTGACGCAATTGTCTGGGTCATCTTGGTCAGCAACGCTATATTTGGGTTTTGCGGCGTATATGGCTGGAAAGCAGGATATTCCGAACAAACACTATTTATTCTCTTTCTTGGGCTAGTCCTTGTTCACTTGATGATCATGCGCAATGCGTGGCGCTTAATACGGGTAGGCCGTCGTATTGTGGTTAGATTGACGCGCAAATCCTATTGATCCGACATTCCGCCGCCTATCACTCCGTTCATTGCTGAATGGTGCTAGAGCGAGGCGGATGAGTTGTAGGGACCTGCGCAAGTACGTGTTAGTTGCCGCTCCTTCAAGGAACCCAAGCAAATAGCGGGGGCGGCACAGGCCGGGCGGAGAATGAGATGACTCTAAGAGTCACTGGAGGCGACGCTAGGGGGCGCGCCACTTGCCAGCCAAGAAGCACTTCCGGACTGGCTTATGCCGATGCGATAGCAGTGGCAGGGCGCGTGCGAAGCACCAACGCTAACCCAAAAATCAATGCAACAGCATTAGCCATGGCATAACCCAGCACGGCCCCGCGTGCACCCAGACGCGGTACAGCAATCAGGTCGACAATTACCGTTGTTGCGAGCACCAGCGCCCACTTCACTGCCACCCACCGCGGCTTGCGCAGATACACCGGCAATAAACCCAATCCAACATCCGCAAAGATCAGCGTCGACGCCAGCGCCGCCAGCCGCAGCAGCACGACCGTCTCGCCGAACGCCTGCCCGTACAGCAACTGAACCACCCATTCAGCACAAAGTGCCAGGATGATTGCCCCGCAAAGCCCGATTGCGATCATGCCGCCAGTTACGCGCAGCACATTCCGTCGAGCCGCTCCCACCGATTGCTGACCGAACACATACATCGGCGCAACCCCGGCCGCCAGAATCGTAGCGATAGTCGAAAAATTATCCAGCACTTGCATCGTCGCTGCATATGCCCCCAGCTCAGCAAGTGGCACGAACGGCTTGAGAATCAGTTGGTCCGCGCGGCGAGCGCACACCATCAGCATGAAACTCACCCAGAACAGCGTCCCATCGCGTACCAGGTCTCGCGTCAGCGACGCGTCGCGGGTTGGTACGGTACGCGGCGCGCGTGACAGGTAGTACCAGGCTAGCAGCGCAGCGGCAATCAGCGGTTCGATGGCAAATGCTGTCGCATACGCCGGCACCAGACTGACGCCGGTAAAGAACAGTGCGCCGATCAGCCCCGCCTTCGCAGCCAGCGCAGTGAGGTTGAAGACTACGTTCGGCCGATTATGCGTACGCGCCTGCATCCACGCGATGACTACGCCGAAGGGTTCGCGCAGCATGATGGCCGTGCCGAGGATGGCTGCGGGAATCCACGTGTCTGCCGGCTGTTGTGTGAATGCCAGGTAGGCGCACATCAGGGCATAGCCGGCAAGGCCTGCCGTCAGGCGGATCGCAAAGGCGTGGGCGAGCAGCGCGTGGCTGGCTTCCGGGGCCGGTCGGGCGACGAGCCGTGGTACCACGACTTCGGCAGAGCAGATCAATGGAATGGAAGCCGCGATAAACACCAGCGACTGCGCATACTGGAAATTCGCGAAGCCCTCAGTACCAAGCGCGCGCGCCAGCATGCCGACCACGGCGATCCCGACCGCGACCTGAAGCCCGCGGTCAGCGAGCATCCAAAGCAAGTTGCCGGCAACTTTGCGGCGCATCAGCGGGCTTCCTTTAGTTGGTGGTATTGCGCCAGCCATTGCCGTGCGACGGCGGCCATGTCGAAGCTGTTGATCACCCGCTGTCGGCGTCGATGCTGTTGAGCTTGGGTGCCGGGCAGTTCCTCGATGGCGGCCGCGAGGCCCCCGGCCAGCGCGGCAGCGTCGCCAACCGGTGTGATCGTGGCGACATCGCCTGCCAGTTCGGCCACACCGGCCGCTGCGGTCGAGACTACCGGCAAACCGCTGGCCAAGGCTTCGCCAACGGCCAGCGGCATGCCCTCGATGCGCGATGACAGGACAAAGACATCGGCTGCGCTCAATAGCTCAGGGATGTCGTTCCTTGCGCCAGCCAGCAGCACGGCTTGATTCAACCCATAGTCTGCGACCTGGCTTGCGAGTTTGGCGCGCAGCGGTCCGTCGCCGGCAATCATCAGCCTGGCCTTCGGAAGCCTGCGATACACCTCGCGGAATGCCTCGATCAACATGGCCTGGTCCTTCTCTGGCACCAGCCGGCCAACATTCAGCACCAGCACTTCTTCAGCATTGAGGCCAAGATCCTGGCGCATGCGCTCACGCGAGGCATCGTCCCGCCGGAAGCGATTGGTATCGATGCCGTTGGGCATCACGATCACGCGGCCGCTTGGCACAGCGCCACTCGCAATCATGGCCTGCCTGCCCGCTTCGCTGACATGGGTGGTGAGGTCGCACCAACGGTCCGTCGCGCGATAGGCGAGGGCGCTCAGCCTGCCGCCTTCGCGCGCGCTATGGGCGGAACAAATGACTGGCGGCATCGCGCATGTCCGTGCGAGCATCCGAGCAAACAGGTTGCCGTGGATCATGTGGGCGTGGATCACGTCCGGTTGCCACTGGCGAATAATGTGTCGTGCCTTGCGCAGCGCAGCGAGCATCGACGCCGGCATTTTGCGCATGCCAAGTTCGGTCACGGGGATGCCTGGCGGCAGGTCCACTTCCGTGCCGGCGGTCAGGTTCAGGATGGCAACGTCGTTCCCAAGGGCTATGAAGCTTCCGGCAAGCGCGGCGATTTGCTGCTCGGCCCCACCTAGCTTGAGCCCAGTGGTGATCACCAGGATGCGCAATGGCCGTTGTGAATCATGACTGCCTGCCTTCGCCATCAGCGGGCCCCGTAGCCTGTCAACAGCGTACGCATTGTCTTCACCGCAATCAGCATATCCAGTGCCAGCGAGCAGTGCTTGACGTAGTACAGGTCGTAGCTCAGCTTGGTCACGGTTTCTTCATGACTACCGGCGTATCCCTGTTGTACCTGCGCCCAGCCGGATAGCCCGGGACGAACCAGGTGACGGTAGGGGTAGTAAGCAATCGTTTCCGAGAACTGCTCGACCATCGGCACCTGCTCCGGCCGGGGTCCAATGAAACTCATTTGGCCGATCAGGACGTTCCAAAGTTGTGGAATCTCGTCGAGCCGGTATTTGCGGATGATGCGGCCCACACGCGTGACACGCGGATCGCGCCGCGCGGCGAACTGTGCCGGGGCGCTTTTGTCGACGCCCATGCTGCGGAACTTGAGCATGACAAACGGCTTGCCGAACAGGCCCACGCGTGACTGGCGGAAGATGGCGCTGCCTGGCGTTTCCAGCCGGATCGCCAATGCCACGGCCAGGCCGACGGGCAGGGCGAATGGTGCCAGGCAAAGCACGCCAAGGATGTCGACGGCTCGCTTGAGATAACCGTAGAGGTAATGGGCCGCGTAGTCATCGAGGAAGTTCTCATCGATGTGGGACAGCCCAACTCTTCCGGTCAGCATTTCGCCAACGCGCTCCACCGAATACATCCGCACGTCGCTCATCTTGTACCGGGCGAGCTGCCGGGTGCGCTCCGGGTCTGCCGTGGCGCTTCGGTCGAGCATCAGCCCGTCACAATGCTCGGCGTCCTCCAGTGAGCGAATGAGTTCGAATCGCATGTGCGCAGCTCGTGCTGCACCGGGTATGGTCAGTATGGTGTCCAGTTGCTCTAGCGCATGGGGGTCCGTATAGCCGAACAGCGGAACGTAGTTCTGCACGAAACGGCGGTAGCCCAGCCACGTCCAACCCAGCGTGATGATGTAGGCGAGCAGCATCGCGCCGCGGGAGTATTCGATATGGAATGCAGCGAAGATGAATAGAAGCGCCACGAATGGCAGTGTGGCGGCCAGCCCGACAAGGCTGTTCCCTTCCATCGCCGGCAGGTGCAGTGAGCGATGCAGGAGCATGAAACCGGCCAGATACGGCACGATCGACCACAGCAGCGTGCGCGTGAACACGTGGGTCACGAACCCGGCCCGATGGGCCAGCTCCGCCAGCGCCGCGTTGACTGCAAACAAGGCCAGTCCCAGCGCCGCCCATGCCAGCATCCGGCTGATGCGGCGAATGGTTTCCGAGCCGGCGATGCGCCGGCGGACCGTATGGCGGGGCAGGGCGTCGGTCTTGGTCGAATGCATCATGTCGGCACTCGCGTCGCGCGCGGCAGGGTCGGGAGCGCGGCCTGGTAAATGGTCCATGTAGCGTCGGCCATCCGTTTCAGGCCGAAAAGTTGTTCCCAGCGTTGGCGGGCGGCGCGGCCAAGGCTGGCGCGGAGGGCGGGGTCGCCGGCAAGGCGCTCGAAGACTGCGGACAATGCGGATTCGTCATGGTGGTCGACCAGCAGGCCATGCTTGCCATCTTCCAGCTGTTCCCGGATTCCGGGCAGGTCAGAGGCGATGATCGGCAGCCCGGCTCGCATGGCTTCCAGCACGGAGAGGGGGAAGCCTTCATGGTCGGAGGCCAGCGTGAATGCCTGGGCCGTGGCCAATAGTCCGGCGATATCTGTAACGCTGCCTGGGAATGAGACCCGGCCGGGCGCGATGGCCTCGGCCAACTGCTGCATTGCCTCACGCTCCGGACCATCCCCTGCCAGAACGAGTTCGCAATCGGGCAGGCTGGATCTCGCAAACGCCCGGATCACCGCATCGGGCCGTTTCGGCGCCGCAAAGCGTGCCACCATTACGATCCGGCACATCGGATTCTCAAGCGTGGCCCGCTGAATGGTATCCGCTATCCCATTTGGAACGACAGCGATTCGATCAGCCGGCAAGGGCAGTGCCTGTGCCAGCCGCCGCTCCGCTTCCGCCACGCAGATTACGCGCGCCGTCAGCGGCGCCAACATCCACTCCGCCACGCGCGCAGCGATGCGCTGGCGCGCCGGAGCCTCGGGCTTGAACGCGAAGCCATGGACTGTGTAGATGACAGGTATGCCGAGCAGGAATCCGGCGATGCGGCCCAGCGCGCCGGCCTTGGCGCTATGCGCGTGGATCAGGTCGGGCGCGACCTGTTTCAGCGCCTTGACCATCTCGCGCAGGGCAGCGATCGCACGCCACGGGGACAGCGCGTTGTCTAGCCGCTCCAGCCGGATGGACCGGGCGCCCGCCTGTTTTGCGATATCGAACAGGGGGCCGTCGCCGCCCGCCAGCAGGACGGTATCTGCCTTGCCCGCCATCGACTGCAACAGGTCGGCGACATGCGACTGCGCGCCGCCGATCTCCGAATTGGTGATCAGATAGGCGATGCGAGGGCGTGGCGAAGGCTGGGCAGTTGGTCTCAAGGTTCTGTAGTCTGTAGCCGGGTCGCGGCCGCCATATGTCACAGGGCAATGCAAGCTGTGAGGGAGGTTGCCGGGTGCCCGGGCAGATTGCTGCCGGCAACCATGGCGCCCCAAACGGGGAGCGGCCCAGGAGCGGCGGACAGGGCACCGCTCAATGTAGGACAGACTCCGAAAATTGTGTCCATCCGTGATAATGCGGCGATTATACCGCCCGGGGATGCCGCAATCCGGCAAAATAGCACCCTTTGGTGCGTCGCATTTTCTGTTTTTGGAAGTGCGGTGCGGCTGGAAAGCGATACAGGAAGCCACATGCAAATCGATCCCACCATTTTTAAAGCCTACGACATCCGCGGAATCGTGGGTAAGACTCTCACGCGCGACGTTGCGCGCCAGATCGGGCTGTCGTTCGGTTCGGCGGCTACGGAGATGGGCGAAAAAACCATCGCCGTAGGCCGCGACGGCCGCCTCTCTGGCCCCGACCTCATCTCCGGCCTGATCGAAGGCCTGCGCGCCGCCGGCCTGGACGTGATCGACATCGGCATGGTCGCCACTCCGATGGTCTACTTCGCCACCAACATCGAGATCGACGGCGTCCGCCCGACCTCCGGCATCATGGTCACCGGCAGCCACAACCCGCCGGACTACAACGGTTTCAAGATGGTGCTGGCCGGCAAGGCGATCTATGGCGAGCAGATCCAGGCGCTGCGCCAGAGGATCGAAGCCGGTCAGTTCAGCAGCGGTGCCGGCACCTACAAGCAAGTCGATGTGCGTCAAAAGTATCTCGACCGCATCATCAGCGACGTCAAGCTGGCCCGGCCGATGAAGATTGCCCTGGATGCCGGCAACGGCGTGGCCGGCGCTTTCGTGGGTGACTTATTCCGTGGCCTGGGCTGCGAAGTGACGGAGCTGTTCTGCGACGTGGACGGCAACTTCCCGAACCACCACCCTGATCCCGCACATATCGAGAATCTGCAGGATCTGATGAAGACCCTGCGCGAGACTGACTGCGAGCTCGGCCTGGCCTTCGACGGCGATGGCGACCGCCTTGGCGTGGTGACCAAGGACGGTCAGGTGATTTTCCCGGACAGGCAACTGATGCTGTTCGCTGAAGAGATCCTGTCGCGTAATCCGGGCGCCCAGGTTATTTACGACGTGAAATGCACCGGCAAGCTGGCCCCCTGGATTCGCGAGCATGGCGGTGAGCCGCTGATGTGGAAGACCGGCCATTCGCTGGTGAAGGCGAAGCTGAAGGAAACGGGCGCGCCGATCGCGGGCGAGATGAGCGGCCACGTGTTCTTCAAGGACCGCTGGTATGGCTTTGACGATGGCCTGTACACGGGTGCGCGCCTGTTGGAGATCCTGTCGCGCCACGCGGATCCGAGCGCGGTGCTGAATGCGCTGCCGAATGCCAACAACACGCCGGAACTGCAGCTCAAGTGTGCCGAGGGTGAGCCGTTCACGCTGCTGGACCAGATCAAGGCGAACGCGAAGTTCGAAGGGGCGCGTGAGGTGATCACCATCGATGGCGTGCGCGTGGAGTATGCCGATGGCTTCGGCCTGGCGCGCCCGTCCAACACCACCCCGGTGGTGGTGATGCGTTTCGAGGCTGACAACGACGCCGCGCTGGCGCGCATCCAGGCGGAGTTCAAGCGCGTGATCCTGGCAGAGAAGCCGGATGCTCAGCTCCCGTTCTGAGCGCGCGACAGTGCCGGCGACATCGTCGGACGCGGCCGGTGTGGCGCAGCCCACGCCGGCCGCGGTGCCTTTCACACTGCCGGATCGGCCGCGCATCCTGCTGGTCAAGGTGTCGTCGCTCGGTGACGTGGTGCACAACATGCCGCTGGTGCACGACCTGCGCGCGCGCTGGCCGGGTGCCGAGATCGACTGGGTGGTGGAAGAGGGCTACGTCGAGCTTGTCCGGTTGTTGCCGGAGGTGCGCCGGGTGATCCCGTTTGCGCTGCGGCGCTGGCGCAAGCGCATCCTGCAGGGCGGCACCTGGCGCGAGGTAGGCGAGGTGCGTGACGCGTTGCGCCAGGAGCGTTACGACGCGGTGATCGAGAGCCAGGGTTTGCTCAAGACCGCGGTGGTCGCGCGCGTGGCCACGCGGGCGCCCGGTGCGCCGATTATCGGGCTGGGCAATGCCACGCAGGGCTCCGGCTATGAGCCGGCAGCGCGGCTGTTGTACACCGAGCCGGTGCGCGTGCCGCGCCAGACGCATTCGGTGCGGCGCTCACGCTTGCTCGGTGCTGCGCTGACCGGGCTTGCGCCGGCGGAGCCACCGCAGTTTTTCGGGTCTGCCGCGCAGTCGCTGCATGTGGACGATCCGCTGTGGGGCGACCTGCCTGCGCGCTATGCCGTGTGCTTCCATGCGACAGCTGGCGCGCGCAAGAAATGGGCGGTGCAGAACTGGCATGCGCTGGGCAGGCGGCTGGCGGATGAAGGTCTGGTGATGTTGCTGCCGTGGGGCAATGACAAGGAACGCCAGGCTGCCGAAGAGATTGCTGCCGGTGTGCCACAGGCGAGAGTGTTGCCGCGTTTCTCGGTGATGCAGGGCTTCGGGCTGATCAACCGGGCCGAGGTGGTGATCGGGGTCGATACGGGCCTGGTCCATATCGCCGCGGCATTGTGCCGGCCGACGGTAGAGATCTATACGGCCACGTGGCGCTGGAAGACTGAGGGCTACTGGTCCGGGCGCATCGCCAATGTCGGTGACGACGGCGTGGTGCCATCGGTCGATGAGGTCTACGACGCGGCTTGCCGCGTGCGCGGAGTGGCTGCCTGATGCTGCGTTTGCTCTATAGCATGTTGTGGGTGGTGGTGCTGCCGCTGGCGCTGCTGCGCCTGGCCTGGCGTGCGCGCAAGGAGCCGGGCTACTTGCAGCATGTCGGCGAACGCCTGGGTATATACGGCAGCCTGCCCCGGAAAGGTCCGTGGCTATGGGTCCACGCCGTGTCGGTGGGCGAGACCCGCGCGGCGCAGCCGCTGATCGAGGCGCTGCTCGGCGCCTATCCGCACCACCGCCTGCTGCTGACGCACATGACGCCGACCGGCCGCCAGACCGGTGCGCAGCTGTTCGGCAAGGAGCCGCGCATCCTGCAGTGCTACCTGCCGTATGACCTGCCATGGCTGGTGGGGTGTTTCATGCGGTATTTCCGGCCGCAGGCGGGCATGCTGATGGAGACGGAGGTGTGGCCCAACCTGGTGCGCGGCGCGCGCAAGGCCGGTGTGCCGCTGTTCCTGGTCAACGCGCGCCTGTCGCCGCGCAGCTTCCGGCGCACGGCGAGGTTTGGGCGTGCGGCGGCGGTCATGTATGGGGATTTTGCGGGCGTGCTGGCGCAGACGGCGGGTGATGCCGAGCGCTTTCACGCGTTGGGCGTGCCGGCGGTGCAGATCACCGGCAACCTGAAGTTCGATATGCAGCCGGCGCCGGCAGGCGTTGCGCTGGGCGAGCAGTTGCGCAAGGTCTTTGGCACGCGTGCGGTGCTGGCCGCAGCCAGCACGCGTGAGGGAGAAGAGCCGATGTTGCTCGATGCCTTCTCCCACTGGCAATCACTGGCGGGCAATGTCCCGCGTCCCGCTCTGCTGCTGATCCCCCGCCATCCGCAGCGCTTCGATGAAGTCGCCGCGATGGCGGCGCGTGCGGGGTTCTCGGTCGAGCGCCGCAGTGCACTGGATCTTGACGGCATCCAGTCGCCGCTGACTGCCGACATCGTGCTCGGCGATTCGATGGGCGAGATGGCCATGTACTTTGCTGCGTCGGATCTTGCCTTTATCGGCGGCAGCCTGTTGCCGTTGGGCGGGCAGAACCTGATCGAGGCCTGCGCGGTCGGCACGCCGGTACTGGTTGGCCCGCATACCTTCAACTTTGCGCAGGCGACGGAAGACGCGATTGCCGCGGGCGCTTGCCTGCGCGTCGACAATGCCGATGCGCTGATGCGCACCGCGGCAAGCGTGCTGGCCGATCCTGCCCGGCTGGCGGATATGCGCGCGCATGCGCAGACCTTTGCAGGCCTGCATCGGGGCGCCACCGTGCGCACCCTCGCTGCGCTGGCCCCGGCGCTGGAAGGCTGATCCGGTGCTTACCCTGGTGCCTTGACCAGGGCATCCCACTGCAGGGCAAGCCGCTCCAGCGTGAAGTGGTTTGCCTTGTGGCGGCCACCGGCGCCAAGGCGGCTCGCCAGTTCCGGCTGGCGGATCACCGTCAGCAGCGCCTTGGCCAGCGCATCGGCATCCTCCGCTGCGACCACCAGCGCATCCTGTCCTGGAACGAGCAGTTCGCGGGGCCCGGTCTCGCAATCGGTCGATACGATCGGCAGGCCAAAGGCCATCGCTTCGATCAGCACCAGCCCGAATCCCTCATAGCGCGAACTCAGGCAGAAGACCGATGCACGCCCGTAGGCGTGCGCCGGATCCTGGCAGATACCCGGCAGGCTGGCCCGGCCTTGCAGTTGCAGCTGGCTGACCAGTGCAGTGAGGGCAGGGCGCGCTTCGCCTTCGCCGTGGATGACCAGATGCCATTCCGGTTCCGCTTGCGCCACCTTCTGCCAGGCGCGCAGCAAGACATCGAAACCTTTCGCCGGGACCAGCCGGCCCATGGCCAGCACGGTCTTCTGCATGCGTGGCGCGGGTTCGGCCGGCGTCGGAAATGGCAACGGATTCGGCAGGCAGACAACCTCGCTGCGCGGCCGCAGTGCCTCAAGCCAGCGGCGGCGGTCCCGTTCTGTCAGCACGACCACCTGCCGGCAGAACCGCGCGGCCAGTCGACGTGCCACCTTGCGTGCCGGCTTGCCGAGATCCTCGTCGAAATGGCAATGCTCCCACGCGATATGGTGCAGGCCCAGGCCGAGGGTGGCAGGCAGCACGAAGAGTTCGAGCATGGTGTCGACCTGTACCAGCACATCGATGCGATGCGCGGTGCAGTGCCTGCGGATGCCGGCGACCGTGGCGAAATAGGCGCGTTTGAAGGAGGGCCGTTGCGCGAACAGCGCTTCATGGCGCACGCGTGGGTGCAACGGAAACTGGCTGGCAGCATCCCAGAGGCTCAGGATCGTGACACGATGGCCAAGATCGGCCAGCGCATTGGCGATCGTTGCGGTCATCCGCTCCGCGCCGGCCATCGCATTCAAGGTACCGGTCAGGAAGCAGATGTGGCGTCGTGAGTCCTGGCTCAACTGGCCGCCCGCGCGGGCAAGGCGTCCTTGCGCGCAACCACATAGGCAAAGCACACGGCCATGGTCAGGCTGTAGAAGGCATTGACCAGGGTCGTGGCGAACATGACCTCGGTCAGGCCGAACACCATGAAGCCGCAGCACAGGGCCAGGCCCATGGCGCTGGCGACCTGCGTGCCCCGGTCTGCATTGCCAAGATGGCGCAGGAAGAAGGCGGCCGGTACCAGATACAGGGCAAGGATTGCCAGTAGGCCCGGGATGCCGAGCGTGGCCGTAGCATGCAGGAGTTCATTGTGTGAATGCGGCATGGTGGCAGCCATTGGGGTGATTACATGCCGCGCCGCAAGCGTTTGCAGGGTCCACTCAAACTTCTCTGGCCCTACGCCGGTCCAGGGGTGAGCCTGTATCATTTCCAGTGAGGCCCGCCAGAGCTGTAGCCGTATCCCGGTTGGGGTGTCCAGGGTTACATGTTGAGCGAATTGAGACACTTCGGAAACAACGTCTGCCGTGCGCTGCTGCACGCGGGCGCTGCCGAGCCACGCGAGGCTCATGAGGCCAGCCAGCCCAAGCATGGCCGCCGCTTTGTGCATCCGCGTCAGCCTGTGTGATGCAGCTAGTGCAATGAGTGCCAGCACGGGGATGGCGATCCAGCCGCCGCGCGTGCCGCTCATGTATGAAGCGTACAGGCCGGCAAAGCCTGCCAGCAGCTTCAGGCCCGATTGCAGGTAGTCCCTGGGACGATCCCATCCAATTGAAATCAGGGCGAGTATTCCCATCAGCATGGAAAGATTGCTAAGGGGAATGATATTGGAGGACCCTACGTGAGCTGGGCGACCGGCAGCTGTCGCCTCGTGGATCCAGGCCGCGGAAAGGAGCGCACAGACCACGAAACCCCACTGCACATTCCGCATCCCACCCCTGCCAAGCCGTACCATCCCAAAAACCAACGGAATGAACAAAGCAAAGCGCAGGTAAAGGTAAGAAACATGCGGCTCCTCCGCCCCCGACAGCAGTTGCTGCAACAGCACTGCCAGCGGCAACGCCGCCATGGCCAGCATGAAGAACCAGTACCTGCGCAACAGCCCCCCACATTCCGCCCGGCCCTCGCGCCCGCCGGCAACGAGAGTGATGGCGCTCCAGCCGAGCAGGAGTCCGTAGCAGAGGTTGCTAACCGTCGGCTTGACAAACATCAGCGCAGGGAACGCTGCCAGAACGGCACAGGCGGCCAGGTACAGAGCTTTGTCGACCCCATACGATTGGGATCTCTGCAATCTCGTCATCAAGAGCATGGAGAGAGGTTTCCGGAGGAAGGGTTGTGCACTCGGGATGCGGGCCGATCCATCCTTCTTATTATTTTGTCGCCGCCTGTTGAGCAGCGGAGCCTGTCGGTCACATTGCTGCGCCGGGCGAGGCAATTATATCGGATGGTCAGGGTGGGATATCTTGATGTTCCGCATCCTAGCCCGCCGAACCCGTTGGGACGTTACAGAATGTATGTGATTTAATCGATGCTGGACCGGCGCTTTGGCGCAACCGCCTTGCTAAACTGATGTATCAGTGGGGTGCACTTTTCGGCATGCCCTTTGTCAGATCTGTCGATTGCACCATGCGGCCGTCTTGAGCGGCCCTGTTACAGGAGTCCTTCATGCACAGCCGTACCAGCCTGTTCCCCTTCTCCCTGGCTGCCCGCAGCGCGGCCGCCTTGCTGGTGGCAACCGCGCTAGGTGCCTGCACGACCGCGGCGGCGCCTGACCTCCCCTCCGCCGGTACCAACCTCAACCAGACCCAACCCTCCGGCCCCAGCCGCTGGGAACTGGTGCGCTGGCAGCAGCCCGACGGCGCGCTGCGCGATATCCCGCACGGCGACAACGGCCAGCCCATCATTTTTGAGTTCAATGAGGGCATCGATGCCGCGCAGGGCACGGTCAGCGGCACCAGTGGCTGCAACCGCTTTACCGGCAGCTATGGCAAGACCGACACCGGCATCCGCTTTGACCGCATCGCCGGCACGCGCATGGCTTGCCCGCCGCCGCGCATGGAACTGGAATCGGCTTTGCTCAAGGCGATGCAGACGCCGTTTGCCACGGTCGGCACGCAGCCGTCGGCGGGCAGTACGGGCCGGCAGATCATCTGGAAGACTGCCGGCGGCGACTTGCTGCAATTCGTCGAGCGCGAAGGCGTGGGCAGGCGCGGTGCGAGCGTGGAAGCCGGCGGCGTGGAGAAGGTGGTCTATATCGATTCGCAGCGCGTGGAATGCTCGGGCGTGGGCAAGATGACGTGCTACCGCTGGCGCGAATCGCCGGAGGCGCCGTGGCAGCTCTGGTACGGCCCGATCGAGGGGCTGGATTTTGAGCCGGGCGTGGCCTATATGCTGCGCGTGCGCGAGTACCAGGTGCCGAACCCGCCGGCGGATGCATCGTCGATCCGCTGGCAGCTGCTGAAGGTGGAGTCGCGTACGCGGGCGAAGTAGTGCGACGCCGTTCACGCAAACGGGCCGCAATTGCGGCCCGTTTTGCTTTGCGGCGTGCTGCGGAGGATCAGGTGCGCGGTGCGCCGGCGGGCGTGGCTTCGCGCCGCGTCCCGCGGCGCTCGACCGCGGCGCGCGGGTTTGCCGGGGCCCTGGCGCCGGCCTGTGCTGGCGCGGGCAGTTTGTACAGCGCGCCCGGCGAGGAGGTCAGCAGGGTGTTGATCTGCACCACGTCGGCTTCCTGCAGCACGCCGGTGGAGGCCTTCAGCCGCAGGCCGTTCATGATGGTGTCGTAGCGGGCCTTGGCCAGGTCGCGCCGGGTGGAGAACAGTTGCGCTTCGGCGTTGAGCACGTCGATATTGATGCGCACGCCCACTTCATAGCCGAGCTGGTTGGATTCCACTGCGCTGGTGGCCGAGCGTTCGGCGGCTTCCAGGGCCTTGACCTGGGCCAGGCCGTTGGACACGCCGGAGTAAGTCTGCCGGGCCGTCTGCGCGGCGGTGCGGCGCGCGAATTCCAGGTCGCTGGCGGCCTTGTCGGCCAGGGCCAGGGTCTCGCGCACGCGCGACTGGATCTGGCCGCCGGCGAAGATCGGCATGGTCAGCTGCACGCCGATCTGCGAGGCGTTGTAATGGGTGGAGATGGCCTGCGTGGCGCTGCCGGTCTGGTTGGTGAAGCCGTACGAGGCCACCAGGTCGACCGAGGGCAGGTGGCCGGCCTTGGCCTTGTTGGTTTCGCGCTGGGCGGTTTCCAGGTTGTAGCTGGCCAGGTTCACCTGCAGGTTGCTGGTCTCTGCCTGCGCGGCCCAGGCGTTGACGTCGGGCGGCTGCGGGCCGGGGATGGGTGCTTCGGGGCGCAGGCCCAGCACTTCGTCGACCGGCTTGCCGGTGATCTGCTGCAGCGTGGCGCGCTTGATCTCAAGGTCGCTCTGCGCGGCGATTTCGGTCGAGGTGGCCAGGTCATAGCGGGCCTGGGCGTCGTTGGTGTCGGTGATGGTGGCGGTGCCGACTTCGAAATTGCGCTTGGCCTGCTCCAGCTGCTCGGAGATGGCCTTCTTCTGCGCGCGTGCCAGGTAGAGGTTGTCCTGTGCCGCCAGCACGTCGAAGTAGGCCTGCGCGCTGCGCGTGATCAGGTCGAGCTCGGCCTGGTGGAAGCTGACTTCACCAGCCAGCGACGCCAGTTCGCCCTGCTTGTAGGTTTCCCAGCGGTCCCAGCGGAACAGCGGCTGGCTCAGTTGCAGCTGCCAGTTGTTGTTGTTGAAGAAGCGCGTGCCGGAGGCGCTGGCCCCGGCGCCGACCGGCAGCGAAGCGGTCTGGTCGAGCTTGGTGCGGTTGGCGCCCGCGGTGCCGACCACCTGCGGCAGCAGCCCGGCACGGCCCTGGGGCAGCCGCTCGCGCGTGGCCAGCAGCTGCGAGCGCGCGCTGGCAAACTGCGCGTCATTGGCTTGCGCATCGCGATAGACCTGCAGCAGGTCGGCCGCGCTTGCCGGTGCCGCCGGCATCATGGCCAGCAGCGGGGCAAGCAGGGAAACCGCGATCGCCAGGCGTGTCCGGATCACTCCGGCCAGGGCGTTGGGCGCAAACGTCATGAAAGCTCCAGGTTGCCGGGCGCGGGCCGCGGCTACAGTCGATTCTTCTTGGTGTTGCTGTGCTGGACTGCCGCTTCAGTACTTCGGCATGGCCGGGTCGACATCGCTGGCCCAGGCGTCGACGCCGCCGGTCAGGTTGTAGACCTTGCCATAGCCCTGGCGCTCCAGGTAGGCCGCCACCTGCATGCTGCGTGCGCCGTGGTGGCAGATGCAGACGATGTCGGCGTCTTCGTCGAGTTCGGCCGCGCGCGCGGGGATGTCCCGCATCGGGATGTGGGTGATGCCGGGCATGGCGCAGGTCTGCACCTCCCAGCCTTCACGCACGTCGAGCAGGACCGGTTTGGCGCGGCTGGCATCGGCCAGCCACTGGGCCAGTTCGGTCGCTTTGATGACCTGCATGGTGGATCCGTCCTCAGAACTGGAATTGCGACGGCCGGGCCGCGCCCTGCAGGGGCTTGACCGCGGTTTCGAACAGGTTGACGACCTGGTATTCGGTCTCGGACACGCGCGTGACCAGGCGCGCTTCCATCACCGGCAGCTCGCCGATGAAGGCGGCGATGCGGCCGCCCACCTTGACCTGCGACAGGATCGACTGCGGAATCGCCGGCAGCGAGCCCGAGATGCAGATCACGTCGTAGGGCGCGGCGGCGCTCCAGCCGTCGGCGGCGTTGCCTTCGGCCACGTCGACGTTGGTGACGCCGGCGTTGGCCAGGTTGGTGCGGGCCAGCTCGACCAGCTCGGGCACGATGTCCACGGTCAGCACGTGGCGCGCGCGGTTGGCCAGCAGGGCGGCCATGTAGCCGGAGCCGGCGCCGATTTCCAGCACGTTCTCATGCTTGCGCACGGCCAGGTCCTGCAGGATGCGGGCTTCCACGCGCGGCGCCAGCATGTTCTGCCCGGCGGGCAGCGGAATCTCCATGTCGACGAACGCCAGCGAGGCGTACGCGGCCGGGACGAACTGCTCCCGCTTGACCACCGCCAGCAGGTCCAGGATTTCCTGGTCCAGCACGTCCCACGGGCGGATTTGCTGTTCGATCATGTTGAATCGGGCTTTTTCGAGATCCATCTTGCCATTCCTTACCAATGCCAACCGCTGTCGGTCTGTGCGCCGGCCGCGCGGTGCCACGGCCGGACAGTCTTATCAAACCCTTTATTTTAACCTTGCAGACGCCGCCAGGCTCATTCCGCGCTGGCCTCCGCCGGTGCCGGCCGATCCGGTGCCGCTTGCCGGACGCGCGCGGGCTGCGCGTGCGCTGCGGGCTCGCTGGCGGGCTTGCCTTGCCACAGCCGGCGCAGCCAGGCGCCGAAATCATCAAGATACGTATAGATCACCGGCACCACCACCAGCGTCAGGATCGACGAGGTAATGATTCCGCCGATCACGGTCTGGCCCATCGGCGCGCGCTGCTCGGCGCCTTCGCCCAGGCTGAAGGCCAGCGGCACCATGCCGAAGATCATCGCCAGCGTGGTCATCAGGATGGGGCGCAGCCGCACGCGCGCGGCCTCCACCAGCGCCGCCTCGCGTGACAGCGGCTGGCGGCCGTCGGCGCCGTCCACATGGCCCTGGCGTGCCTGGTTGGCGAAGTCCACCAGCAGGATCGCGTTCTTGGTCACCAGCCCCATCAGCATGATGAAGCCGATGATCGAGAACATGTTCAGCGTCGAGCGGAACAGCAGCAGCGCCGCGAACACGCCGACCAGCGTCAGCGGCAGCGAGGTCATGATGGCGATCGGCTGGAAGAAGCTGGCGAACTGCGAGGCCAGGATCATGTAGATGAAGATCACCGCCAGCGCCAGCGCTGACACGGCGTAGCCGAAGGACTCGTTCATCGACTTGGTCGAGCCGCCGAAGCGGTACTTGTAGCCGGCCGGCCAGCTCATGCCGTCCAGCGCGGCCTTGACATCGCGTGCGACTTCACCGGCCGAGCGCCCGGCCACGTTGGCGGTCAGCTCGACCTCGCGGTTCAAATCGCGCCGGCTGATCTGGTTGGCGCCGGTGGTCGGCACCAGCTCGGCGATCTGGCGCAGTGGCACCATTTTGGGCGAGCCGTCGGCGTTGGTCTGGCTGCTGGCAATCATCAGCGCGCTCAGGTCGGCCATGCCGGTGCGCGCGTCCCTGGGCAGGCGCACGCGCACGTCGTAGTTCTCGTCATCGGGCGCGCGCCATGAGCTGATGGCGTCGCCGGCCAGCAGCGGGCGCAGGGCATTGCCGATCTGCGCCACGCCCACGCCCAGGTCAGAGGCCAGCTCGCGCCGGATGCGCACCTCGATGGTGGGGCGGTCGTCCTTCATGCTCGAATCCAGGTCGGCCAGGCCGCGGATCGACTTCATGCGCGTGCCGGCTTCCTTCGACAGGCGCCGCAGTTCGTCCAGGTCGTCGCCCTGGATCGATACCTGGATCGCCTTCTGGCCGCCGGCGCCGTCGGGCATGCCCACCATGGTCAGCGTGATGCCGGCAATGCCCGCCAGGCGCTGCCGGATCAGCGGGTTGAGCTGCGCGGTGGACAGCTGGCGCGAGCGCCGCTCGGTCAGGCGCACCGACACCAGCGCATTGTTGCGGCCCGAGGCATTGCCCGAGTTGATGGTGGCGTAGGTGTAGGCCACTTCGGGGAACGATTTGAGCGCGGCTTCCACCTGCCGCACCTTGGCTTCGGTGACTTCGATCGAGGTGCCGACCGGCGTGGTGAAGCCGACCTGGGTCTCGCCCAGGTCGGCATTGGGCACGAATTCGGTGCCGATCAGCGGCACCAGCGCAAAGCTGCCGAAGAAGGTCACCGCGGCGATGATGGCGGTGGCCAGCCGGTGCTTCAGCGCCCAGCCCAGCATGCCGGCGTAGCCGTTGCCAAGCTTGTCCATCTTTGCCGAGAACCAGTCCAGCAACCGCCCCACCGTGCGCCCGTACCAGCTCTTCTTGTTGCCGGTGCCGTGCAGGTCCGGGTCGTGCCAGACCGACGACAGCATCGGGTCCAGCGTGAACGAGACGAACATCGAGATCAGCACCGCCGCGACCACGGTGATGCCGAACTGGTGGAAGAAGCGCCCGATGATGCCGCCCATGAAGCCCACCGGCAGGAACACCGCCACGATCGAGAAGGTGGTGGCCAGCACCGCCAGCCCGATCTCGTTGGTGCCGTCAAGCGCCGCACTGCGGTGGTCCTTGCCCATCAGGTTGTGGCGCACGATGTTCTCGCGCACCACGATGGCATCGTCGATCAGCAGGCCCACGCACAGCGACAGCGCCATCAGCGTGATCACGTTGAGCGTGAAGCCGCACATATACATCACGCCGAAGGTGCCGATCAGCGCGATCGGCAGCGTCAGGCCGGTGATCACCGTGCTGCGCCAGGAGCCCAGGAACAGGAATACGATTGCCACCGTCAGGAAGGCGCCTTCGAGCAGCGTCGATCGCACCTCCTTGACGCTGCTGCGGATGCCGCGCGCGGTGTCGTTGACCACGTTCAGCTGCACCCCGGCCGGCACCAGCTTGCGTGTTTCTTCGGTCATGCGCACCAGGCCGTCGACGGTATCGACGGTGTTCTGGCCCTGTGCCTTCACCACCGACAGGAACAGCGCGCGCTTGCCGTCCAGCAGCGCCAGGCTTTCCTGCTCTTCCTGGCCGTCGCGCACATCGGCAATCTCGCCCAGCGTGACCGGCTGGCCGGCGCGGCGCGCCACGATGATCTGGCGGAACGCGTCCGGGGTGGGCACGCGGCCCTTGATCTGCACCACCGTTTCCGTGGCCGAGGAACGCAGCTCGCCCGCGGGCAGTTCCTGGTTCTCGTTGCGGATGGCGCTCATCACCTGGTCCACGCCGATCCCCAGCGCCTCGAGCTGCGCCGGCCGGATGCGGATCTCGACCTCGCGCTTGGTGCCGCCCACGATATTGATGGCGCCCACGCCGCGCACCGTCTCCAGCCGCTTGCGCACGATCTGGTCGGCGATGGTGGTCAGCTCGCGCTGGCTGCGGGTGGCGCCCGGTGCGTTGGAGACCGAGAGATAGAAGATCGGTGCGTCGGACGGGTCATAGCGCAGCACGCGCGGCTCTTTCACCTCGTCGCGGAACTGCGGGCGGATCAGCGCGATCTTGTCGCGCACGTCCTGCGCGGCCTGGCCGACGTCGACGCTCAGGTCGAACTTGATGACGACGACCGAAGTGCCCTGGTAGGAGTGCGAGAAGATCTCGTCGATGCCGGAGATGGTGTTGACGATCTCCTCGACCTTGCGCGTGACGTCGGACTCCACCGACTCCGGCGCGGCGCCGGGATATTCCGTCTGCACCACCACCACCGGGAAGGTGATGTCGGGGAACTGGTCGACCGGCAGCCGCTGGTAAGAGAACAGCCCCACCACGATGAAGGCCATCATCATCATGGTGGCCAGCACCGGGTTGCGGATCGACAGGCGGGTGAACCACATGGCGCGGGCCCTTACGCCTTGACGCGCTTGACCTGGCTGCCGCTGCGCAGCGTGCCGAGGTTGTTGCGGACGATCTCGGTGCCGGCGTCCAGCCCCGAGACGATTTCCACCATGCCGCTGGCCTCGTCGCGGATGCCAAGCTGCACCGGGCGCTCGGCCAGCGTGTCCTTGTCGATGGCATAGACGAAGGCGCGCTCGCCTTCGGTGCGCACCGCCGAGGCCGGCACCGCCACCACGCCGGCACGCTCGCCCAGCACCAGCGCGCCGCGCGCGAACATGCCGGCGCGCAGCTTCTGATCTGCATTCTCGACGCGGATATAGACCATGATGCTGCGCGTGCCCTGGCTGACTGCCGGGTTGATGCGCACCAGCTTGCCGGTGAAGCGGCCGGCGCCTTCCACGTCCAGCGCCACCGGCTGGCCGACCGCGGCGCGCGCCACGTCCGCCATCGGGATCGGCGCTTCCAGTTCCAGCACGCGCAGGTCGACCACGTCGACCAGGCGCGTATCCGGCGAGACCTTCTCGCCCGGCTGCACCGCGCGCGCGGCCACCATGCCATCGAGCGGCGCCTTGACCACGGTGTCGGCCAGCGCCTTCTGCGCCACCGCCAGGCCGCCCTGGGCCGCGTCAAGGTTGGCGCGGGCGACATCCAGGTCGGCCTGGTACTTGTCGAACGCGGTCCTGGAGATAAAGCCCTTGCCGACCAGCTCGCGGTTGCGCTCCCAGGTCTGGCGCGAGTTCTCGAACTGCCCGCGCGTGGCCAGCATCTGGCCGCGCGCCTGCGCCACCCTGGCCTCGTACTCGGTGGGATCGATGCGAACGATCACCTGGCCGGCGCGCACCGGCTCGCCCTCACGTACCAGCACCGCCTTGACCTCGCCGGAGACCTTGGCCTTGACCGAGGCCTGGTTCAGCGCACGCAGGCTGCCTGACAGCGGCAGCGACACCCGCAGGTCCTGGCGCGCCACGCTGACCAGGTCGGTCTGCAGGAATTCCACCACGTTGACGGCGGCCTGGGCCGGCGCCTGCGGCTGGCGCGCGCTGACGGCCTTGCGCACGGCGACCGTGGCGGTCAGCGCGATGGCGATGCAGGCGGCGGTGATCAGCAGGGTCTTGCGCTTCATGTTCAGGGGCCGGGTCGCGGCGCAGGGGGATCGGGCTCGGCGTCGGCTTCCATGGCGGCGGCGCGTTGCGCCAGCATGTCGTCGCGGATGCGTTCCCAGATATAGGGGCCGGTCTGCGGCGGCAGCGGGCGATTGCGGGCATCGCCGGTGGTGAGCCCGAACAGCAGCGTGTCCAGCAGGCCGTCCAGGAAGGCCTCGGGGTCGATGTCCTTCTCGGCGGTGGCGCGCAGCGCGCGCTGCCACAGCATCAGGAACACCAGCGGCGCACAGACCAGCGTCGTGGTGGGGTTGGCCGGCATCGCGCGGAATTCGCCGCGCGCCACGCCACGGGCCAGCACCTTGGCGAACAACTCGTCGCCCGGCATCATCACTTCCTGGTTATAGAAACGGGCGATGTCCGGGAAGTTGGCCGACTCGGCCATGATCAGCTTGGTCAGCCCCGCCACCGGCGTGGCGCCGATCAGGCCCCACCAGCCGCGCAGCAGCTCGCGCAACAGCTCGGGCGTGCTGCCGTCGTAGGCGTCGACCAGGTCCGAGCCGCGCGCCAGTGCCGGCACCAGGTTCTCGCGCACCACCGACTTGAACAGCTCTTCCTTGTTGGCGAAGTAAAGATAGACCGTGCCCTTGGACACGCCGGCCGCCGCGGCCACGTCTTCCAGCCGGGTGGCCGCATACCCGCGCTCAACGAAGAGGTCGAGCGCCGCGGCCACCAGCTCTTGCGGGCGGGCGGCCTTGCGCCGGCTCCAGCGCGGGGTGTCGGCGTCCTTGTGCGGATCGGCGGGCGTTTTCACGGATGTCTTGCGGGTCCTGCGGGGCACGTGGAGGCGGGTCAGGAAGTTAATAACTTGTGGGTCAGTAATGTAGATGAGCGCCATGAGGGGGTCAAGCGCAGGCCGGCGACCCTCGGGTACACACCGAGGCGGCACTGAGGCTGATTTGCTACGTGTGGCTTGTTGTGCGCTTTTTCCGGCGACGCTCGGCCGCGGCTTACGGCGTTTTCCTTTTCTTACAGGACGACAGCGGCCCTTCGGGCACAATGTCCGTTTTGTGCCGGCCGCCTTGCGGCTGTCCATTGCCCATCCTGAACCATCGTCATGAGTTGCCGGTCAGACCTTTCCTGCCGCGCGGGCTGCGGCGCCTGCTGCATCGCCCCGTCGATCGCCTCGCCGCTGCCCGGCATGCCTGCCGGCAAGCCGGCGGGCGAGCCGTGCGCGCAGCTGCTGCCGGATATGCGCTGCGCAGTGTTCGGCAGGCCGGACCGGCCCGCGTTCTGCGGCGGACTGAAGCCGTCGGCCGAGATGTGCGGCGATTCGCGCGAAGCCGCGCTGCACTGGCTGACCCGGCTGGAAATCCTGACCGCGCCGCAGGCCGGGCCCGGGCGGCCCGGTCCGCTCGCATGACGCCTGGTACGCGACCTGACTATCCCGCAATCGGAGGCAATATGATCCGGACTTCCCGACGGCGCTGGCTCGCCGCGGCTGCCGCGGCCACGCTGGCCGTGGGCCTGGCCGCCTGCGGCGCCTTCCGCAACGAATACACCTTCTCGCAAAGCCAGCTGCAGGCGGCGCTGGAGCGCAAGTTTCCGTTCAACAAGCGCTATATGGAGTTGTTCGACATCCAGCTGGCCAACCCGCAGCTGACGCTGGACCCGGCGCGCAACCGCGTCAACGTGCAGTTTGACGCCGTGGTCGACAACAAGCTGTTCTTCAGCCGGGCCCTGTCAGGGCGTTTTGCGCTGGACAGCGGCCTGCGCTATGACGAGCCCACGCGCTCGGTGGTGCTGCAGGACCCCGAGGTGCAGCGCTTCGACGTGCAGGGCATGCCCGCGCAGTTTTCGCGCCAGCTCAACGCGCTGGGTGGCATCCTGGCCGAGCAGCTGCTGCAGGACTATCCGCTCTATACCTTCCGCGAAGACCAGTTGCGCGTTGCCGGCATGAATGTGGCACCCGGTACAATCACCGTTTTGCCTGACGGCATCAACGTCAAGATCAACCGCCCCTGACCGGGGCGCTCATATAACAATCCAGGCGGTCCGGCGCGCATGCCGGGCAACGCCCATGACCACGTTTCTCCGTTCCGCATGGAAATCGCACTTGCCCTGAAAGCCGTGATACTCGGCATCGTCGAAGGACTGACCGAGTTTCTCCCCATCTCCAGCACCGGCCACCTGATTCTGGCCGGCCAGCTGCTCGACTTCAACGACGAGAAGGGCAAGATCTTCGAAATCGTGATCCAGTTCGGCGCGATCCTGGCAGTCTGCTGGGAATTCCGCGCGCGCATCGGCAACGTGGTGCGCGGCCTGCGCGCCGAGCCGCTCGCGCAACGCTTTGCCGCCAACGTGGTGATCGCCTCGGTGCCGGCCATCGTGCTGGCCTTTATTTTCGGCAAATGGATCAAGGCCCACCTGTTCAACCCGATCTCGGTGGCGCTGGCCTTTATCGTTGGCGGCGTGGTCATCCTGCTGGCCGAATGGCGCGACGCGCGCCGCGGCACGGTCTCGCATCCGCAGGGCAATGCGCTGCTGGAGGCCGCCAAGGCCGGCGCGCCGCGGATTGAATCGGTCGATGACCTGAACTGGCGCGATGCCCTCAAGGTCGGCCTGGCGCAATGCTTCGCGCTGGTGCCGGGCACCTCGCGCTCCGGTGCCACCATCATCGGCGGCATGCTGTTCGGGCTGTCGCGGCAGGTGGCCACCGAGTTCTCGTTCTTCCTGGCGATCCCGGTGATCTTCGGCGCCACCGTGTACGAGCTGTACAAGGCGCGCGCGCTGCTGAACGCCGACGACCTCGGCATCTTCGCGGTGGGCTTCGTCTTTGCCTTCCTGTCCGCCTTCCTGTGCGTGCGCTGGCTGCTGCGTTTCGTCGCCACGCATGATTTCAAGCCGTTTGCCTGGTACCGCATCGCCTTCGGCATCGTGGTGCTGTTGACCGCGTACTCCGGCCTGGTGTCCTGGCACGCCTGAGCGGGATTGCAGCAGGCAACAAAAAAGCGTGGCAGTTGCCACGCTTTTTTGTTTCTCCGTCGCCAGCGCTCAGGCGCGCTTGCGAAAGACCACGTCCCACACGCCATGCCCGAGGCGCACGCCGCGCCGCTCGAACTTGGTCACGGGCCGGTAATCGGGCCGCTCGGCAAATCCGTCCGCAGCGGTCGAGGTGTTCTCCAGCAACGGCTCGCCCGACAGCACTTCCACCATCTGGTGCGCATACTCTTCCCAGTCGGTCGCGCAGTGGATATAGCCGCCCGGCTTCAGCCGCGCGGCCAGCACCTTCACCAGCGGCGGCTGCACCAGCCGGCGCTTGTTGTGGCGCTTCTTGTGCCAGGGGTCCGGGAAGTAGATATGCACGCCGTCCAGGCAGTCATCGGTCAGCATATGCGCGATCACTTCCACCGCATCGTGCTGGAGGATCCGCACATTGGCCAGGCCGCGCTCGTCGATCAGCTTGAGCAGCGCGCCCACGCCGGGCTCATGCACCTCGCAGCCCAGGAAGTTGTCTTGCGGCCGCAGGCCGGCGATATGCGCGGTGGTCTCGCCCATGCCGAAGCCGATCTCAAGGATCGACGGCGCCTTGCGGCCAAATGTTGCCTCCCAGTCCAGTGGCTGCGGTGCGTACGGCACCATCATGCGCGGCCCGACTTCGTCGATGGCACGCTGCTGCCCGGTCGAGGTCCGCCCCGCGCGGCGCACGAACGAACGGATCCGGCGCGGATGCGCAACGCCTTCAGGATCGGCAGGAGAGGGAGCGGACGCTTGTCCGGCGCTGTCTACCGGCGCGGCGTCGTCAGCCGGCGTCGGTTCGGTGCTGGGGTCTTGGGGAAGCATGGCAACAAAAAAGCCGCCGGGCAGATCACCGTAATGGTGGCAAAGGCGGCTTGTCTCGACTGGAAGTGGAGCGGGCGATGGGAATCGAACCCACGTCTTTAGCTTGGGAAGCTAAGGTAATAGCCATTATACGACGCCCGCGAACCCGCGATTCTATGCGGATTTCTGGCGCGGACGCAAGCCGCCAGCTGCGGTGCGGGCAAATTAAGTGCCTGTGCCAGCACTAACGCCCTTATCCGCTACCACGTCGAAATCGCCTGCGGCGTAAACTCCGGCATCCCGATACCAGCCGCCGCATCCGTCAACGGCTCGATTTCCACCGCGGGCCGCTCCGACCTTACCTGGCCGAAGATGGCCGCAAATGGTATGTCCGCGGCATCCCGGCCGGTGCCGATGCGAAGCAGCCCGGTGGGGATCGAGATGCCCGAAGGGTCCAGCAGGTACCAGCGGTGCGACAGGTAGACCTCCACGACCGCGTGGAAATCCGGTGCGCCCATGCCTGCGTCCGCGCCATAGTCGAGGCTGCTGGACATCCGTGCCGGGATGCTCAGCGCGCGGCACAGGGCGATCATCAGGTGGGCGAAATCCCTGCAGACGCCGGTGCGCTCCACGACGGTGTCGGCAGCCGAGGTGCGTTCGTTGGTGGAGCGCGACAGGAAGCGCACGTGATTGCGCACCCACTCGCGGATGGCGTAGACGCGCACATAGCCCCGCAGCATGCCGCCGAACTCGCGGCTGGCGAATTCCATCAGGCGGTCGGATTCGCAGTAGCGGCTTGGTGCCAGGTAGGGCAGGACATCGAAGGGCAGTTCGGCAACGGGCACTTCTGCCAGCCTGTCGCCGTCTTCCAGGTAGTGATCGATGTCGATGATCGCCTCATAGCGGATGCCGAGGCGGCCCCGGGGCGCGCGCAGCCTGAGCAGCCGGTTGGCCAGCACGGGATCGGTGTAGCGGGTGGTCTCGAGGCCGGGCGGCAGCGTCAGCTGCTCCGAGACGACGAACTGCCGGGGCGTGCGGGCGGCTTCGATATTGAGCAGGAAGTCCGCCATGGGATCCATGACCTCATAGGACAGGCTTACTGCGTACCTGAGGCGGTTCATCGGGTGATCAGCACTGGCTGGGGCCGGGGAAAGGCGGCCGGTTCCCTTGGGCCGGAAATGGCGGTGCATCCATTTCCAGTGTAGTGCGGCAGCCAGCCCGTGACCCGTCAGCGGCGCCGCGCGCGTGCCGGCGGTGCGCCGGTGTCCTGCCTTGTCACCGTTTCGAGGGCTTCGCGCAACCGGATCACGGCGGGCGGCGCCTCGATCTCCGCCGGGGTGATGAAGACCAGCCGGCCCGAGGCAAACGGTGTGCGCAGCCGCACTTCCCGCACCATCGACATGGCCTGGTAGTGGGCCAGCGCCGTGGCCGGCGCCACCGTCAGGAAGCCGCCGGCGGCGGTCATGGCCAGGTTGCTGTGGAACGAGGCCGATTCGATACGCGGAACGGGCGGCAGCTGGCCGGCGTCGAGGAAGGGCTGCTCGAACACGTCGCGCGTGTGGGTGCCGCGCGGCGGCAGGATCCAGGGGCCTTCATGCAGGTCCGCCAGCGCAACCTCGCGGCGCCGCGCCAACGCGTGGCCGGGGGCGCAGACCACGGCCAGGTATTCATCGCGCAGCGGGGTGATGTGGACTTTGGCCTTGAGCTGGTCGGTATCGTCTTTCTGCAGCCGGCCCACGATGCAGTCGAGTTCGCCTTCGCAAAGCATTGCGGTCAGGCCGCCGACGGTATGTTCGCGCACTGCCAGCCGCGGCAGCGCTTCCTGGGGCAGCAGCAGCGCGACCGCCTGCGGCAGCACGTCCACGCCCACCAGCGGCAGCATGCCCAGCCGGACCAGCGGTACCTCCGGGCGCGCCTGCAGCGCCTCGCCGGCGGCGTCGATCACGCCCAGCACCACGCGCAGCCGCTCCAGCGCGCGTTCGCCCGCGGGACTCAGCCGCCCGCCGCGCGTGGTGCGTTCAATCAGCTTGCAGCCGAAGGCGTGCTCCAGCTCCTGCAGCATCTTGGTGACCGCGGGCTGGCTGATATGCAGCGCTTCGCCGGCCGCGGTCAGCGAGCCGCTGCGCGCCACCAGGTCGAGCAGGCGCAGGTGCCGGATGCGCAGCCGGTCGATCCGGTTGGGAGAAGGGGTGGCGGCGCTCGGGCGCGTAGGGGAGGCGGGACTCATAACAAAGCGTGATGGCTCCATCAAAACTGGATAATTGTTTCGAATGGCCCGGCGCCGGACAATCGGGGCAAACCATGGAGGAGACATGCGATGCATGCCAACGTCGGGCGCCGCCTGCTGCTGAAGTCCCTGCTGGCGCTGCCGGCCGCTGCCGCGCTGGGCAGGGTCGGTGCGGCCAGTCCCTATCCCAACCGGCCGATCCGGCTGGTGGTGCCCTACGCCGCCGGCGGCGGTCCGGATATCCAGACCCGCAAGCTGGCTGAGTTGCTTGCGCGCGCGCTCGGCCAGCCGGTGGTGGTCGAGAACAAGGTCGGTGCAGGCGGCATCCTGGCCGCGGAGTTTGTCGCGCAGCAGCCGGCGGATGGCTACACGCTGATGCTGGGTGCCTCGACCCATGTCACGCAGAAGCTGCTGCAGCCCGGCGCAAAGTTCGACCCGATGGCATTCACCCACGTCATCCGCGTTGGCGTCAGCCCGGCGGTGCTGGTGGTCAGCGCCAGCTCGCCGTACCGGAACGTGGCCGACCTGGTCGCCGCGGCGCGCCGCGCGCCCGGCACGCTGAACTACGCCTCGGGCGGGATCGGCTCGGCCGCGCATGTGTCGGGTGCGGCGTTTGCGTCGGCCACCGGCATCGACGTGGTGCATGTGCCGTACAAGGGCTCGGTCGAGATCGTGCCAGCGCTGATCAAGGGCGACACGCAGTTCGGTTTCCCGGTGGCGGCGACGGCGATTCCGCAGATCGCCAGCGGCAAGGCGCGGGCCCTGGCGGTGACCTCGGCCAGCCGCGCCGCGGTGCTGCCGCAGGTGCCTACGCTGAATGAGGCGCTGGGCCGCAAGGATCTCGATCTCGATGCATGGAGCGGCATCTGGGCGCCGCCGCATCTGCCCGCGCCGATCGTGGCGCGGCTGCATGCCGCGGTGATGCAGGCGCTGGCTGATCCCGGCCTGCGCCGGCTCTATGCCGAGATGGGCGCGGTGCTTGCGCCGACGCCCACGCCTGAAGCCTTCTCGCGGCTGGTGGCCGACGAGACCACCCGCATCCGCCAGGTTATCGACAAGAACCGCATCACCATCGAATAGGCCATCCCATGACCCTCGCTCCACAACCGGACTTTGCCCCGCTGGCCGGCATCAGCGTGCTGGATTTCTCGCACGTGATCGCCGGGCCGTTTGCCACCTTCCTGCTGTCCCAGTTGGGCGCACAGGTCACCAAGGTCGAGAGCGCCGGCGGTGGCGACGTGATGCGCCGCGCGGGCAAGGGGCATGCCGCTTTTGTCGCGCTCAATGCGGGCAAGTCGTCGCTGGCGCTCGACCTGTCGGATGAGGCCGGGCGCGAACACGCGCTGGAACTGGCCGGCCGCTGCGACGTCTTCGTCGACAACCTGCGGCCGGGCGTGCTCGAGCGCTTCGGGCTGGGCTATGAAGCCGTGCGCGCGCGCAATCCGCGCGTGGTCTATTGCAGCATCTCGGGCTTTGGCCGCGGTGCGGCGCAGTGGCATGGCCGGCCTGCCTACGACCACGTGGTGCAGGCCGCCACCGGCATGGCCTGGATGGCCGGCACCGAGGGCGATCCGCCGATGAAGACCGGCTTTCCGGCGATCGACTCGGCCACCGGCATGCTGGCCGCCTTTGCCATCCTGGCCGGCGTGCGCGAGAGCGAACGCATGGGGCGGGGCATGCTGCTCGACGTATCGATGGCCACCGCCGGCCTGCAACTGATGTATCCGATGACATGCGATGCCATGACCACCGGCGGCGTGCCGGCGCGGCAGGGCAACCAGGGCTATTCGGGCAGCCCGTCGGCCGATTTCTTCCGCACGCAGGATGGCTGGCTGGCAATCGGCGCGAATACGCCGAAGCAGTTGCTGGCGCTGCTTGACGCACTCGGGCTGGGCGGGCTTGCGCAGGATCCAGCCTTGTTCGAGACGCCGCTGGATGCCGGCGCCTTGCCTGCCTTCGTGCGCTCGCTCGATCCGGCCGCGCTCAAGCGGGCGATTGCGGGCGCGGTGGCGGTGGGCACCGCGGAGCAGCTGGAATTGCGCCTCAGCGCGCTGGGGATCCCGGCGGCCCGCCTGCGCAATATTGCTGAGTTTGCGGGGGAGTCGATGGCCAATGGCAGCCTGCGGCCGGTGGCGCTGCAGGAAGGGGAGACCGCGGTGCTGTCGCCGGGGCTGGGCTTCCAGGTCTATCGCTCGGTATGACACCCGGCGGCGTATAGTTGCTGGCACGATGGCGCACGGTTGTGTGCCGCCATCGCTTCAACTCGCAACGTCAGGACGCCGCCACCTTGACCACCGATTTCTTCGCCCGCTTTGAAGCGGAATGCCTGCCGCGCATCGCCGCCGCGATTGGCCAGCATGACCGGCGCGTGCAACTCCAGTCCCTGCCCGCCGAAGCCCCCGGCCGGCCGCCGCGCCTGCGCGTGACCGGGGATGGCCCGCCGGACCTGCGGCGCCACCCTTATGCGCTGGATATCACGCTGGCGTGGGACGGGCTGGAGGTGCAACGGCTGTTTGCCGCAGGGGGCGAGACGCGCTTTGCCGGTTACCTGGCGGCGTTGCCGGCCAAGCTGCGCGCCTGGCAGGAGCCGCGCGGGATCGACTTCCGCTCGCTGTCGCAGGCTGACCCGGCGATCCTGATCGGCGGGCTGGATTTCGAGCACTGAGCCTGATGCACTGACTCAGCCAGCCACCCGCAGCCGGCATATCGCGCTTTCCGTTTGCCCCGGCTCGATCCAGCGCAGCCCCTGGCCGTGGTGGATCGCATCGGGCAGGCCTACCCACGGTTCCACGCAATAGAAGTCAGAGGTTTCGTTTTCGGCCCAGGTCGTCACGGCATGCCATGGCGCGCTGCCGGCGAGGTCGAGTTCGAACGTGACGCGGCGGTCCGGCATCGCCAGCGCGGCGGACGGGCTGTCGCGCAAGACGTGGAACGTGTCCTGCAGGCGTGCGTCGTCCAGCCGGTAAGTCGTCTCGCCCGGCTCTGCGGGCCCGGGGCTGCCATCGGGTAGCTGGCGCATGCGGTCCGTGCCCGGCAATGCCAGCGACGCGGCGGCACGTTGCGCGTGCGGCAGCGCGAAATAGAAATGGTGGCCGGGATAGCAGGGCAGGCGTTGCGCGCCGGTATTGGTGGTGCGCAGCGTGACTTCGAGGCCGTCGGGCAGCAAGCGGTAGATGGCGTCGAAGACAAAGGCAAAGGGGTAGCCGGCGCGCGTTGCATCGCTGTCGCGCAGCGTCATCGTGATCGCGCCTTGCGCGTCGACGGCGCTGACGTCGAAGGGCAGGTCGCGCGCAAAGCCGTGCTGCGCCAGCGTGTGCACCGTCCCTTGTCCGTCGCGCCACTGCCCGGGACTGCCATCGGCAAAATGCCGGCCGATAAACGGAAACAGCAGCGGGTTGCCGCCGCGGACCTTGGCCGGGCGGGACCAGTCGGCAGCGTCCGGCCAGTAGAGGATGTCCTGGCCGCGGTGCACCCAGCGGACCAGCCGCCCGCCGTGTTGCGGGGCGAGCAGCAGGAACGTGTCGGCAGCGCCGACCCGGACCAGTGGCTGGCCCTGGAAGTCTTGTGTCGGAAGCAATGGCATGTTGATTGTTGGTGCCGCGCCGTTCGCGTGCCGCCTGGCGCAGCTGCCATGATAAGCCAGGCCAGCGCGCTGGCTGCGGCCGTCCTAACTGCTGGTGTAGATGGTGTTGCGCACCAGCGGGTACACCTGCGTTTCCCACCGCCTGCCATTGAACACCCCATAGTGCCCGACCCCGGTCTGCACATGATGCATGCGCATGTAGGGGCGCAGGCTGGCGCACAGGTCCTGCGCCGCCACGGTCTGGCCGATGGCGCAGATATCGTCGCGTTCGCCCTCCACGGTGAGCAGGGCGGTGCGGTGGATGGCGTGCGTGCGGACACGGCGTCCGCTCACGTCAAGCAGGCCCTGGGCCAGCAGGAAGCGCTGGAATACCAGGCTGACGGTTTCCAGGTAGAACTCCGCGGTCAGGTCCATGGTGGCGAAGTACTCGATGTAGAAGTCGCGGATGGCATCGGCCTTGTCGTGCTCGCCGCGCTCGCGCAGGGCGTAGAGCTCGCGCAGCGCCTGTTCGTGCCGCTCCGGGTTCATGCTCATGAAGGCCAGCAGCTGCACATGGCCCGGGTAGACGCGCCG
This sequence comes from Cupriavidus sp. FW305-46, assembly GCF_058787075.1. Lineage (NCBI taxonomy): Bacteria > Pseudomonadati > Pseudomonadota > Betaproteobacteria > Burkholderiales > Burkholderiaceae > Cupriavidus > Cupriavidus sp. FW305-46. Next base: position 30,933 of record NZ_JBYSZI010000009.1, on the reverse strand, counting down.
CATCGCGCCGGCAAAGCGCAGCGGCACCATGCCGATCAGGGTGCGCTCGAACCATTCGAGGGATTGGCTCATGGCCAGCGCGTTGACCTTGGTCGGGTTGACGCGCGCGTCGATGGGGCCGGCCATCAGCGTCAGGCTGGGCGGCTGGGCGGGGTCCCCGTCCTCGGCCATGAGTGCCGCTGCCGCCAGCGCCGCCACGGTAGGCTGGCAAATCGCCACCAGATGCGTGCCGCCGCCCAGCGTCTGCAGGAAGCCGATCAGGTGCTGCACGAATTCGTCGAAACCGAAGCGCCCGGCCAGCAGCGGAATGTCGCGGGGGTTGTGCCAGTCGGTGAGATAGACGTCGTGGTCGGCCAGCATGGTCTGGACCGTGCCGCGCAGCAGCGTGGCGAAGTGGCCGGACATCGGCGCCACCAGCAGCACGCGCGGCTGGCCGACGATGCCGTGGCGGCGGAAGTGCAGCAGCGAGCAGAACGGCGTGCGCGCGACGACTTCCTCGGTGACCGGCACCGGCTGGCCGCCGACGGTAGCGTGGTCGATGCCGAAGGCCGGCCGGTGGTGCGTGAGCCGCACCAGCGCGATGAGCTCGCAGGCGGCACGCAGGCGGGGCACCGCGTCGAAACCACCGGACCTGGGATTTGCCGCCAGCGTCGCGGCAGCCAGCTCCGCCAGCGTGCAGGCCGGCAGTATCATGTCCGCGTAGATCTGGTAGGCGTGGTACAGCATGGCTCGGTCCCCGCTATTCTGGCTCTTGCAAGCCGCAATATGCATGCCATCAGTTTATGCCTGGCACGCGCCTTGCGCTTTGTGCTGTGAGCGGGCGGACCATGCCGCGCAAGTAGCGAGGCATGCGCCTGGCGCATGGGCATGACGCCGCTTCGCGGCGCGTTGCGCGCAGCGGCTTCAGACTGGTGCCTGCCGGATGCACTGCATAGGTGCGCGGCCACGGGCGGCAACAAGCAGTAAAGGAGGCGCGATGTCCAAGACCACACTCACCATCAGCAGCAAGACCTATTCCTCATGGTCGCTGCGCGGCTGGCTGCTGGCGCGCTTTGCCGGCCTGGAATTCGAAGAAGTGCTGGTGCCGCCGGACGACGCCGCGGCGCGTGCGGAAATCCTGCTGCTGTCCCCGTCGATCCTGGTGCCGTGCCTGCGCCACCACGGCGTGACGGTGTGGGACACGCTGGCAATCGCCGAATACCTGAATGAAATCCACCCCAAGGCTGGCCTGCTGCCGGAAGACCGCGCCGCGCGTGCCCACTGCCGCGCCATCTGCGGCGAGATGCATTCCGGGTTTGCCGCGATGCGTTCGGCGCTGCCGATGAACCTGAAGGGGCATTTCCCGGGGATGAAGGTGTGGTCGCGCGCGCAGGCGGACATCGATCGCATCACGGCGATCTGGACCGAATGCCTGACGCGCTATGGCGGTCCGTACCTGTTCGGCACGCGCACCATGGCCGACGCCATGTACGCGCCGGTGGTGACGCGCTTTGTCACCTATGGCGTGATGCTCGATCCCGTGCCGGTTGCCTACTGCAAGCAGATCCTGTCGATGCCGGAACTGCAGGAGTGGATCGCGGCGGCGCGCGAGGAACCCGACGAAATCAGCGAGCTGGATGTGGAGTTCTGATGTCCTCGCTGGCAACCGCCGCGTCCGCCGGCGCTACGCCGTGGCGGAGTCGGCCTGCCGTGCTTTCAGGAAGCGTGCGGCGTAGTCGAAGTACCAGTCGAGCGTGTCCGGGTTGGCCATCGCATCGCGGTTGGCGATGCCCTGCGGCGCATGGCCGAGCAGCAGCTTCTTGATCGGCACCTCCATCTTCTTGCCCGACAGCGTGCGCGGCACGCCGGGCACCTGCACGATCTCGTTGGGCACGTGGCGCGAGGACAGCGCGTCGCGGATGCGCGCGCGCAGGGTGTCGCGCAGCGCATCATCCAGCACCAGGCCTTCGCGCAGCACCACGAACAGCGGCATATAGGATTCGCGGCCCAGGTATTCCAGGTCGACCACCATGCTGTCGAGCACCTCCGGCAGGTCTTCCACCACGCGGTACAGCTCGCTGGTGCCCATGCGGATGCCGTGGCGGTTGATGGTGGCGTCCGAGCGCCCGTAGATCACAGCGCCGCCGCGCTTTGTGATCTTGAGCCAGTCGCCATGCCGCCAGACGCCGGGATAGGTGTCGAAATAGCTGTCGCGATAGCGCTTGCCGTCGGTGTCGCCCCACAGGTAGAGCGGCATCGACGGCATCGGCTCGGTGCAGACCAGTTCGCCCACCGCGTCGAGCAGCGGCTGGCCGTGGTCGTCGAAGGCCTCCACCCTGGCGCCCAGGCAGCGGCACTGCATCTCGCCGGAATAGACCGGCAGCAGCGGGCAGCCGGCGACGAACGAGCCGGCAAAGTCGGTGCCGCCCGACATCGGCACCAGCCAGATGTCTTCGCGCACATGGCGGTAGATCCAGTCGTAGGCCTCGACCGGCAGCGGCGAGCCGGTCGAGCCGAGCCCGCGCAGGCGCGACACGTCGGCGATGCGCGCCGGCTCGATGCCGGCCTTCATGCAGTTGGTGAAGAAGGCCGCGCCGGCGCCGAACATGGTCACGCCGGCATCGTCGACGAAGCGCCACAGCACGCCGGCATCCGGAAAAGCCGGGTTGCCGTCATACAGCGCGATGGTGGTGCCCAGCAGCAGCCCGGCCACCTGCGCGTTCCACATGATCCAGCCGCTGCTGCTGTACCAGTGGAAGACATCGTCCGGGCCCAGGTTGTTATGGAAGGCCATCAGCTTGAGCTGCTCGATGACGATGCCGCCATGACCATGCACGATCGGCTTGGGCATGCCGGTGGTGCCGGACGAATAGACGATCCAGAGCGGGTGGTCGAACGGCACCGGCTCGATCGCCAGCGGCACGTCGTGCGCCAGCACCTCCTGCCAGGCATGGGTGCGCACGCCAGCGGGCGGCGCCGCATTGCTGCCGACCTGTGGCACGAGCACGAGATCGGTCAGCGAGGGCAGGGTGGCGACCAGGTCTGCCACCACCGGGGCCCGGTCGTAGACCTTGCCGCCATAGCGGTAGCCATCGACGGCTATCAGCACCTTGGGCTCGATCTGGCGGAAGCGGTCGATCACTGCCACCTGGCCCATGTCGGGCGCGCAGCCCGACCACACCGCGCCGAGGCTGGCGGTGGCGAGGAAGGCGACGATGGTGGCGGGGATATTGGGCAGGTAGCCGGCGACACGGTCACCGCGCTGCACACCCATCTGGCGCAGCGCATGCGCCAGCGACGCGACCTGGGCTTCGAGGGTGGCCCAGCTCACTTCGGCCAGCGGCTGCGCTTCGCCGGCATAACGGATCGCGGCGCGCTGGCGGGCGCTGCCGGTGCCGGCATGGCGGAATACCTGCTGCACGTAGTTCAGCGTCGCGCCTTCGAACCAGCGCGCGCCCGGCATAGTGTGGCGGTCCAGCACCTGCGTGGCGGGCGTGTCGAAATGCACGTCGAAATACGCGCGCACGGCATCCCAGAAGGCTTCCAGCTCGGTGACCGACCACTGCCACAGGCTGTCGTAGTCGTCAAAGGCCAGGCTGCGCTCGGCGCGCAGCCAGCCCATGAAGGCGGCGATCTGGCTGCTGTCGCGGAACGCCTCGGACGGCGTCCACATCAGGTTGCCTTCGGTGAGCGGGGCGGCGGTCGTCATGTCTCCTCCTTGCGCCCGTCTGTCGCGGGCATGGGATGGTCCGATGGTCGTTCCGGGGGCGCTTGGGGCGACACCCGGCATCAGCCTGACATGATAGCGGGGGACGGGCGCGGTTGCCCGTCAGCGGTTCATCAGCGGTTGGCGGGGCGCTCGAACAGCGTTTCCCACATGGTGTCGACCTTTGCCTTGACGGCCGCATCCATTGAGATCGGCGTGCCCCATTCCCGCGTGGTCTCGCCCGGCCACTTGTCGGTCGCGTCGATGCCCATCTTGGAGCCCAGGCCCGACACCGGCGAGGCGAAGTCCAGGTAATCGATCGGCGTGTTGTCGACCAGCACCGTGTCGCGGCTGGGGTCGACCCGGGTGGTGATGGCCCAGATCACTTCCTTCCAGTCGCGCACGTCGACATCGTCATCGACCACCACGATGAACTTCGTATACATGAACTGCCGCAGGAAGCTCCACACGCCGAACATCACGCGCTTGGCATGGCCGGCGTACTGCTTCTTCATGCGCACCAGCGCCATGCGGTAGCTGCAGCCCTCGGGCGGCAGGTAGAAGTCGGTGATCTCCGGGAACTGCTTCTGCAGCAGCGGCACGAACACCTCGTTCAGCGCCACGCCCAGCACGGCGGGCTCGTCGGGCGGCTTGCCGGTGTAGGTGGAGTGGTAGATCGGGTCGCGCCGCATGGTGATGCGGTCGATGGTGAACACCGGGAACCAGTCCTGCTCGTTGTAATAGCCGGTGTGGTCGCCGAACGGGCCTTCCAGCGCATGCTGGTAGCCGGACGGGTGGTTCGGGTCGGGCTGGATATGGCCTTCGAGCACGATCTCGGCAGAAGCCGGCACGCTCAGCTCGGACAGCGTCGGCGTGAGGCAGCCGGCCAGCGCGGTGCGGCTGCCGCGCAGCAGGCCGGCGAACTGGTACTCGGACAGCGTATCGGGCACCGGCGTCACCGCGCCCAGGATGGTGGCGGGGTCGGCGCCCAGCGCCACCGCGATCGGGAAGGGCTTGCCGGGATTGGCCAGCGCATGCTCGCGGAAATCCAGCGCGCCGCCGCGGTGCGCGAGCCAGCGCATGATGACCTGGTTGCGGCCGATCACCTGCTGGCGGTAGATGCCCAGGTTCTGGCGCTTCTTGTGCGGGCCCTTGGTCACCACCAGGCCCCAGGTGATCAGCGGCGCGGCGTCGCCCGGCCAGCAGGTCTGGATCGGCAGGCGCGCCAGGTCGACGTCGTTGCCTTCCCACACCACCTCCTGGCAGGCCGGGCTGCTGACGCGCTTTGGTGCCATGTCCCACACAGATTTGGCCAGCGTGAACAGCTTGCCGGCCTCGCGCAGGCCGCGCGGCGGTTCCGGTTCCTTCAGTGCCGACAAGACCCGGCCGATGTCGCGCAGGTCCTCCATCGATTCGGCGCCCATGCCAAGTGCGACTCTGTGTGTCGTGCCGAACAGATTGGCCAGCACGGGGACGCTATAGATACCTCCATCGGTGCTGGCTCCGGAAGGTTTCTCAAAAAGGACCGCGGGGCCTCCGGCGCGCAGCAGCCGGTCGCAGACTTCGGTCATTTCCAGGTTGGGCGCGACCGGCCGGGCGATGCGCCGCAGCTCGCCCATGCCTTCGAGTTGGCCGATGAAGTCGCGCAAGTCTTTGTATTGCATAGTGAATTCTGTTGTGGTGCGGGGCTGGGGGAAAGCCTCTGCAAGGCGGCGTCGAAGTCGGTGACGATACACATTCACCGGCGCCGCGGCAAAAAAATCATCAAAATCAAGCCACGCAAATTGTAAGTTTTTTGTCGCTGACAGCGTACTTTTCCGGGCGACCAGCCAAGGCCACGCCTGCGTTTGCGGGCAATCGGGTGATCCGATGGCGACATGGCAACCATTGTTACAAATAACTGTAAGTAGTAGAAATCGAAATTATTATTCTTGACGGGATATAACACCGTTCCTACAATCCGGTCTTGCTCCATGGAGTGTTGCGTCGCAACATGGATTTTCCCCCTGTGTCAAGGGGTGCACATAAAGAAAATGTGCCAGAAAGTCCCTCCAGCAAGGACCGATGTATGGACCCGAAGCAAAGCGGGCCGACCGGTCGCCTCCGGCGACTTGCCGGAGCGTAGTGAGTTTAGTCGTGGCAGGGTGCGCTCCCCCAGAGCGTAGCCTGTTTCCAGTTGGGCGCACGGGGAGCGCCTGCCAACAGATGCTTGGTCGTCACTGCTGGACGGCGCGGCATCCTTACTTGAGTACGTTGAGATCGGGCGCGTGCCGCAGTCGGGCGCGCGAAGCGGGCAACGGATGGAGGTAAGCATGAGCGGTTGGAAAACCCTTCATCTTCCCGGCATCGGGCGGGCCTTGCAGGTCCGTCTCCGACAGCCGGTACCCGGAGTGAGTCGGGCATTGCAGGTCCGTCTTGCGCATCCGGTCGCGGGCCGCGCGTTGCGCGGTGGCCGCACAACGCTGAAGTACGCCCTGAACAGCCTGGGCGTGGTCGCGGTCGTTTCGGCCGTGTCGCTGTCGCTGAGCCAGGAATGGCGCACCACGCTGGCCGCGCTGCTGGCGGGTGACGAAGCGCCCGCGGTGCTGGTTGGCGCCGCCATGCCGGCCGCGCCTGCCGTGGCCAGCACTGCCGTGCCGCCGCATTCGGCGGACGTCGCCGCGGCCAAGCTTGCCTTTGGCAAGGCCGGCCTGCCGACGGTGTCGGGCGTGGACGAATGGAGCCTGGCGGCATCCGCCAAGGTGCCGTCGGTCGCGCACCTCGCCGCGCGGATCCCGGTCACGCGCGTGGCGCAAGACGCCCGCAGCACCGCCACGCTGGGCAGCGCGCGCGAGCAGGCGGCCGTGGCCGACTATATCGCCCGCAAGTACCGCGTGGCGGCGCAGGCCACCGCGCAGCTGGTGAAGGCGGCCTACCTGACCGGCCGCGAGGTCGGCATCGACCCGCTGCTGATCCTGGGCGTGATCGCGATCGAGTCCAGCTTCAACCCGTACGCTGAAAGCGGCGTGGGAGCGCAGGGCCTGATGCAGGTCATGACCAAGGTCCACCAGGACAAGTACGAGGCCGTAGGCGGCGTTGCCGCGGCACTGAACCCGTACGCCAATATCAAGATCGGCGCGCTGGTGCTCAAGGACTGCATCGCCCGCGCCGGCTCGATCGAAGGCGGCCTGAAGTATTACGTCGGTGCCACCACGGCTACCGATGGCGGCTACGGCGCCAAGGTGCTGGCCGAGCGTGCCCGCCTGCGCCAGCTGCTGGGCGTGCGCAACGCGCCCGCCAACGCCGACAAGCCGGTCGAGGTCAAGGCCCCGGCCGAGCAGCTGGCCCCGACCGAGAAGCTGGAAGCGAACAACGGTCCGCATAACGCCTGAGCTCGGAACGGTACCGCCAATCAGAAAAGCACCCCGCGGGGTGCTTTTCTTTTGCCTGCTTCAGCCGCGGCAGAGGCCGGTCAGCGGAACAGCTTGCCGAGGCGCGCCATCGCCTCCTCGATATTCTCGCGCGAGGTCGCGTACGAGATCCGGATGTAGTCCTTCGCCGTATGCGGGCCGAAATCCTGCCCCGGCACCATGACCACGCCCGCATCGTGCAGCATTGCCTGCGTCAGCCGGTCGGCATCGCCGGCGGCGGGGTGGTTGACGCCGCGGCAGTCCGCGTAGACATAGAAGGCGCCGTCCGGGCGCACCGGCACGCGCAGGCCAAGGGCCTCCAGCGCTGGCACGATCAGGTCGCGGCGGCGGCGGAACTCGGCCTTGCGTTCGTCGTAGATCGCCAGGGCCTCGGGGGTAAAGCAGGCCAGCGCAGCGTACTGCGCCACGGCCGACGCGCAGATGAACAGGTTCTGCGCGACCTTCTCGAAGGCTTCCACCAGCGCCTCCGGCACCACCAGCCAGCCCAGGCGCCAGCCCGTCATGTTGAAGTACTTGGAGAAGCTGTTCACCGTGACCACGTTCTCGTCCAGGCTCAGTGCCGAGACCGGCGGCGCGTCATAGGACAGGCCCTGGTAGATCTCGTCGAGGATGGCAAAGCCGTTGCGCGCGCGCACGGCCTGCAGGATGCGGGCGAGCTCGTCGGGCAGGATCGAGGTGCCGGTGGGGTTGGAGGGCGATGCCAGCAGCACGCCGCGGGTCTGCTCGCCCCAGTTGGCCTCGACCTGCGCGGCGGTCAGCTGGAAGCGCTCGGCCGGGCCGCTCGGGATCATGCGCGCGGCGCCGTCGAAGGCGGCGACGAAGTGCCGGTTGCAGGGGTAGCTGGGGTCGGGCATCAGCACCTCGGCGCCGATCTCGACCAGCACCGCGCACGCCAGCAGCAGCGCGCCCGAGGCGCCGGCCGTGACGATCACGCGCCGGGCCGGGATATCCAGCCCGTAGGCCGTCTTGTAATAGCCCGCGATGGCCTCGCGCAGCGGATGGATGCCGAGCGCACCGGTGTACTGCGTCACGCCGCGGCGCATGGCGGCTTCGGCTGCGCGCACCACCGGCTCGGCGGCGGTGAAATCCGGCTCGCCGATGCCCATGTGCACAATGTGGCGTCCGGCGCGCTCCAGCGCGGCGGCCTGCTTGGCCAGCTCCATCACGTGGAAGGCGTCGATATTGGCGAGGCGGGAGGCGGTGGCCAGGCGCTGCATGTCCATGGTGGTCCGGGACGGGCCTGGGGCCCGTTCAGCAAGAGGGTAGGTAGGAATGAAAACACCCGCCGGGGCGGGTGCCGTCCTCATCACTGCCGGCGCAAGCCAGCCGTGATGGCGTGGGCCGGCCCGCGGGCGGCTCAGTTGGCAACTCAGCGGCGCGCCGCGACCTCGGCCGCGCGCACCTGGGCGGCAAGCTTGTCCAGCACGCCGTTGACGTACTTGTAGCCTTCGACGCCGCCAAAGGTCTTGGTCAGCTCGACGGCTTCGTTGATCACGACCTTGTACGGGATGTCGAGGCAGTGCACCAGCTCATAGCTGCCGACCAGCAGGGCGGCACGCTCCACCGGCGACAGTTCTTCGACCTTGCGGTCCAGGAACGGCTCGAAGGCGGCGGTCAGGCGGGCTTCCTCGCGTACGGCGCCGTTGAGGAGCGCGTCGAAGTGCTCGCGGTCGGCCTTGTTGAAGCCTTGCGCATCATGCAGGTGAGCCTGGATCGCCCCGATGTCATTGCGGTTCAGCAGCCACTGGTACAGCCCTTGCAGCGCCAGCTCGCGCGAGCGGCGGCGCGCGCTCTTGGGCGGTGCCTTGGCCTCGGTGCGGGCTGCGGCGGGCTTGCCGCCGGCTGCCTTGACGCCGTCGTTGTCGGGGGTGTTCGACGTATCACTCATCGTCGTCCTCGTCTTCATCTTCCTGGCCGCGCAGCGAATCGAGCGCGGCGACCAGGTTGGCCATCTCCACCGCGGCGCGGGCGCAGTCGCGGCCCTTCTCGCGGGTGCGGGCGTGGGCCTGCTCGTCGGTATCCACGGTCAGGATGCCATTGGCGATCGGCACATTGAAGTCCAGGCCGACGCGGGTGATGCCGGCGCCCGACTCGTTCGAGACCAGCTCGAAGTGGTAGGTCTCGCCGCGCACCACGGCGCCCAGGGCGACCAGGGCGTCGAACTGGCCGCTCTCGCACATCTTCTGCAGCGCCAGCGGGATTTCCAGCGCGCCGGGGACGGTCACCACCAGGGTGTCTTCGCCCTCGACGCCGAGCTTTTCCAGCTCGGCCACGCAGGCTTCGAGCAGTTCGGCGCAGACCGGCTCGTTGAAGCGGGCCTGCACGATGCCGATACGCAGGCCTTCACCGTCGAGGTTGCTGGGGTAGAAGCCGTGATCCATTGTTCAGTTCTCCAGTTTTCGGGGGCGGCAACGGCGCTGGTGCGCGCTGCCGGGGTGTCCGGGTGGCGCAGGCTCAGTCGGCCTGGCCGTTCATGGGTTGGTAGCCGGTGACTTCAAGGTCGAACCCGGTCATGCTGGGCATGCGCTGCGGCGACGCCAGCACGCGCATCCTGCCCACGCCCACGTCCTTCAGGATCTGCGCGCCCATGCCGTAGGTGCGCAGGTCCGGCTTGCGGCGCGGGCGCGACTGCGGCGCGTCCAGCGCGCTGAACTGCGTGAACAGCTGGTCGGCCGAGTCGCCACAGTTAAGCAGCACGATCACGCCGCTGTCGGCCTCGGCGATGGCTTTCATTGCCGCCGGAATGCTCCAGGAATGCGTGGTGCACTTCACTTCCAGCAGGTCCAGCACCGAGAAGGGCTCATGCACGCGCACCAGCGTTTCCTGGTCCGGCGCGGGCGAACCCTTGACCAGCGCCAGGTGCGCCTGGCCGGTGGGCTTGTCGCGGTAGGCGATGCTGTGGAAGGTGCCGTAGGGGGTCTGCATGGCGCGCTCGCCCACACGCTCGATAATGCTCTCGGTGCGGCTGCGGTAGTGGATCAGGTCGGCAATGGTGCCGATCTTCAGGTCATGTTCCTGCGCGAACTCGATCAGGTCCGGCAGGCGCGCCATGGTGCCGTCGTCCTTCATGATCTCGCAGATCACAGCCGCCGGCGTCAGGCCTGCCAGCGCGCCCAGGTCGCAGCCGGCCTCGGTATGGCCGGCGCGGATCAGCACGCCGCCGGGCTGGGCCGTCAGCGGGAAGATATGGCCGGGCTGGACCAGGTCGGCCGGCCTGGCGTCGCGGGCGACGGCGGCCTGCACGGTGCGGGCGCGGTCGGCGGCGGAAATGCCGGTGGTCACGCCCTCGGCAGCCTCGATCGACACGGTGAAGTTGGTGCCGTGCTGGGTGCCGTTGCGGCTGACCATCGGGTGCAGGTCCAGCTGGCGGCAGCGCTCGGCGGTCAGGGTCAGGCAGATCAGCCCGCGGCCGTGCTTGGCCATGAAGTTGATCGCTTCCGGTGTGACGAAATCGGCAGCCAGCACCAGGTCGCCTTCATTTTCGCGGTCTTCCTCATCGACGAGGATGACCATGCGGCCGGCGCGGATGTCGGCAATGATGTCTTCGGTACGGGCGATTTTCATGGCGTGCTGAACGGCAAATTGGGGCGAATCGAGCGAAAAACCGGCGAATAGCTGGGGCAGGAAACATGGCCGCGGTTGAAAGCGGCCGGACTGAGGCGGGGCGTCGGGCCGGGCCGGCCAGGCCATATACGCCCGGCAGGTTGCCCAGTCAAGCCGGGTATTGTACGCCAAGGCAGGCAAGGCGTGAGGCGACGGCGCCGGAAAGTACGGCGCCTGCCTGAAGCGGGTGGGGAGCGCGGTGCTGCATGGGCCGCCCCGTTGCCGGCAGGGTGCCGGCGCCTGGCCCGGCCGGGGCTATGCGGCGGCGGCCAGCGCGGTGCCGTCGTGGCCTGCGGCACGCAGCCGCGAGGTCCTGGCGATGCGCGCCCTGGCCGCGCGGGTCGCGTCAGCCAGCGCGAGCTCGCGCGTGAGGAAGCCGGCGTTGGGTTTGGTGAACCTGGCATGCGCATCCAGCGCATAGGTCCATTCCCACTTGCCGAAGGTGACCTCGGCCAGTGTCACGACAACGTGGCAATGCTGATAGAAAAAACTCTCGCTCATGCTTGTTTCCTGTGTGGGACAGCGCGCTGGCCATGGCCTGCAAGCCATGCGGGCCAGTGGCGGTCTGTCAGCCAGCCGCGCAGGGGCAGCCGGCCATCCTGTGGGTCGATGGCGGCGGCGCCGGCATCCTGGGCGATCTCGCGGAGCCGCCCCTTTGCGTGCGGGTCGCATGCGCAGATCATCATCAGCTGGCCTGCGGTCATTTGTCGCTTCTGCCGCCTCAGGCCGGCGCGCATGATGCCGGCGCCGATCACGCTGCCCAGCCACCGGCCGACCACGGCGCCCAGCGCCATGCCGCCGAGGTAGGCCATGAAGCCCGTGGCCGCGTTGACCGGCGTGCCGTAGCGGAACACGATCCAGGCCACCAGCAGCGCGCCGGCGGCCATGCCGGCCGCCGCGACTTCATTGCGATAGGTGATCTGCGCCGCGTGGGGCGCGGGCAGGCCTTCGGCCGGCTGGTTGTCGCGCTGGAAGAACCATGGCCCGTCGATGCGTGCGGGAGTCGCGGCCAGCTCGCCAAGCTGCGCGTGCGCGTGCCTTGCCGCGGCAATGTCGTTCAGCCGGAAATACAACAGGGTGAGCATGGTCATGCCTCGCTTGGTGTCAGGTCCATTTGCCGCTGGACCACGGAAAGCCTGCGAAGCGCCGGGCGCCTGGGCGCCGGAATGTCTTCGCCAGGGGGGAGGACGGCGGCTGCAGCCGCGGCCATCCGTTGCCCACGGCCTGGTCCCAGTCGATCAGCAGCGTTGCGGCACGGTGCAGGTGGGTCGCGGCCAGGCGCACAAAGCCCAGGCGCGCGCGCATCGGCGCAGTGGGATGCCGGTCACGCAGCAGGCGCGTGGCCGGAAGTCGCTGATACAGGATTCTGGCGGTGGGATCGGGCACAGTGAGTTCCTTCATGGGTGCCGGGCAGCAATCCGGCCGGCAGTTGAAAGCAACGGCGGGAGCGCCAGCTCGCGGACGAGCGCGCGGCGCGGCGGGCAGGGGAGCATGAAGGTCCAGGTGGTCCCCGTGAGTGACTTCAGCAGTCACCGGTGCTAGACGTTGTCGAGGGGGGAGGCCCGGGAACGAGTGGCGAGCGCCTGTGGGCATACATGGACTGCAAGCGCTGCTCAACCATTCTAGGCTTCGGGCGCTGCAGGCACCAGCTGACTTACAACAAAGCTGCCAGGCCCCGCGCGGCGCACCTCCCAGGGGGCCGGCGGTGCAAGCAAATTGCCACAGGAGGGGTTTGTCAGCGTATGCTCGCGACAAAAGGGCACGCCCCGCCCTGAATGCCGCCGTGCTGGCAAGCGGCGGCCCGGACTTCAAATCAGGGCGCCGGCCCGATCGCGCCCGCGGACTTTGCACTACAAAGGGAGACAACCATGTCGAGGCAGATCAAGCACAAGGCCGAACTGCGTGCCCTGGTACGCGCCGAGCAATCGAAGTTCGCCGCTTGCGAGGGCGCCTGCTTTGGCGACGTGGTCTGGCACGCGCCGGACGCCGGCGGCTGCAACTGGAGCCTGTCCACGATGGAAGGCGGCAACAGCAGCGCCTGCGTGGAAGCGCTGCGCCCCTTCACCGACAAGCTGCGCGAGGCCTATAACGTGCCCGACGAGGGCAGGTAGCCCGCGCTATTACGCGGGGGCCTGCGCGGTCGACAGCATCCGCTCCACATAGCGGGCGATCAGGTCGATCTCCAGGTTCACGCGCGCGCCCGGCTTCAGTTCCTGCAGCGTGGTGACTTCCACGGTGTGGGGGATCAGGTTGATGGAGAACACGCAGCCGTCGGCTTCGTCATTGACGCGGTTGACGGTCAGCGACACGCCGTTGACCACGACCGAGCCCTTGTAGGCCAGGTAGCGCGCCAGCTCGCGCGGGGCGCGGATGCGCAGTTCATGCGATTCGCCCACCGGCGCGAAGTGCACAACTTCGCCCAGGCCGTCGACGTGCCCGGACACCAGGTGGCCGCCCAGGCGGTCGGCCAGGCGCAGTGCCTTTTCCAGGTTGACGCGGCCGGTGCTCTCCAGCCCCACGGTCTTGTCCAGCGACTCGCGCGAGACCTCGACGTCGAAACTGTCGGGCGCCATGGCGATCACGGTCATGCAGGCGCCCTGGATGGCAATGCTGTCGCCGATGATGACGTCCGACAGGTCCAGCCCGCCCGCGGCGATATGCAAGCGCACGCCGGCATCGGCGGCGCCCAGCGGGGTTACGGAATCAATGCGGCCGACTGCCGCGACAATGCCTGTAAACATGGTGGTGTCTTCTGCTTTGGGTATTTGGAATCTGGATACGCGGTGCCGGTGGGTGGCGCGCTACGCGTCGTTGCGCCGGGCAATCAGGCGCAGGTCGTCGCCGATCTGCCGGATCTCATGCCAGCGGAACTGCGCGGCGTCCTGCAGCCGCGCCAGCGGCGGCAGGTTGAACATGCCCTGGGCATCGCCCAGCAGCTTGGGTGCGAGGTAGATCAGCAGCTCGTCGGCGCAATTCTCGCGCACCAGCGAACCGTTGAGCTTGAAGCCGGCTTCCACGTGCAGCTCATTGATGCCGCGCCGGCCGAGTTCTTCCAGCATGCGGCGCAACTCGACCTTGCCGTGCGGGTTGGGCAGGACCACGACTTCGGCGCCGCGGCCTTCCAGTGCGCGCTGGCGTTCCCGGTCCTCCACCGCGCAGAACACCAGCACCGGCTTGGCGAACTCGCCGGTGTCCGGCGTCAGGATCTGCGCGTCCAGCGGGACCTCCAGCCGCGAATCGACCAGCACCCGCTGGGGCTGGCGCGGCGTGGCGATGGCCCGCACCGTCAGCGCGGGGTTGTCGTCGCGCACGGTGCCGATGCCGGTCAGGATCGCGCACGCACGTGCGCGCCAGGCATGGCCGTCGTCGCGCGCGGCCTGGCCGGTGATCCACTGGCTGGTGCCGTCATGCAGCGCGGTGCCGCCATCCATCGATGCCGCCACCTTGACGCGCACCCACGGCAGCCCGCGCGTCATGCGCGAGACGAAGCCGATATTCAGGTCGCGCGCTTCCTTCTCCAGCAGGCCGCAGCGCACGTCGACGCCGGCCTCGCGCAACCGCTGCAGGCCGCGCCCGGATACCGACGGGTTGGGATCTTCCATGGCCGCCACCACGCGCGCCACGCCCGCGCGCACCAGCGCTTCGGCGCACGGCGGCGTGCGTCCGAAATGGCTGCACGGCTCCAGCGTGACATAGGCGGTGGAGCCGGCCGGGTCCAGCCCGCGCGCCAGCGCGTCCTTCATCGCCTGGATCTCGGCATGGTCCTGCCCGGCCGGCTGGGTGAACCCCTGGCCGATGACCTGGCCATCCTTGACGAGCACGCAGCCGACGCGCGGGTTGGGCGTGGTGATGAACATGCCCCGCGCGGCGAGCGCGAGGGCCTGTTCCATGGCGGCGTGGTCGGTATCGGAAAACATTCGGCGGTTGCGTTTGCCTTGGCGCAGCGATCTGGAATACAGGGCTGCCGGGTTATGGTGGTCCGGAGGACTCCGTCGCATCGCAGTCAGCGTCGCGGCCGGGGGTGCAGAGTCGGATACGTCCCTGCGCGCCCAGCCTGACTTGCCGCTGCTCGCCACGGCAGCCGAGCGTGAAAGTGGCGGCCTGGAAACCGCCCTGCTCAGAACGAGAGTATCCCACAGGCAGGAATTTCAGCACATTCGTGCCGCGGGCGGTCTGGCGCAGCGTCACCCACAGGCAGGGCATGGCCGGTTCGACCACGGCCAGCACCGCGCGGCGCTCCGGGTCGCCGTCTGCCGCGACCAGTTGCCAGCCAGGGCCCAGCGTGGCCTCGCCCGGCAGCGGCTGCAGCGTCACCTCGAGGCGGCGCGCCAGTGCGGTGGCCCGCGCCAGCGCCAGCGATGCCGCCAGCCGGTCGGCCGCCAGTGTGACCTGCTGCCGGGCGAGCAGGCCGCTGAACACCGGATAGGATGCCGCCGCCAGCAGTGCCAGGATGGCCAGGCCGGCGAGCAGTTCGGCCAGGGTCAGGCCATGGTTGCGGCGGGGTGCGTGGCTGTTCATCGCGCCTTCAGCAATGGGACGGAAGCGGCCGTGGCACGGCTTCACCTTCGGGCAGCGTCAGCCACTGTCCGGTGCTGCGCAGGATCAGCACGCCGCACTCCGGATCGGGCCGCTGCGGCACGGCACGCAATTCAACACAGGTATCCAGGCCGGCCTGGGGGCATGCCGCAGCTGTCACGACATGACGCACGGTCCCGGTGTCCGGTACGGGAAGTGGCCATTCCCCGGCGGCCACTCCGGCACCGGGTTCGGCGGCAAACGTCATGGCGCCGACGGCATGGCGTTCCAGTTGCAGCATTCCCTCGGTCAGCGCGGTACGCGCCTGCGCCCGCCATCCCCGCATCAGGTGGCCGTGCCAAGCGGGCACGGCGACGGCCGCGAGGATGGCGAGGACGGCCAGCGCAACCGCAAGCTCGACCAGGCTGAACCCGGCCCGGGGCCGGGAGGCAGGCGCCGCGGCAGTCATGGCAAATCCTCCCGTGCCGGTCCGACGAGCTCGCGCCAGCGCAGGCGCCCGGTGCGCCGGCTGGCCATGGTTTGCGACACCCGCGTGACCGAGTTGCCATCGACAGCCCACAGCGACAGCTCATAAGCCTGGTGCGCGGTGCGGCCCGGCTGCACCGGTGCGGCGGGCAATTCGGCAGCGGTCACGAACACGCTGGCGCCTGGAGGCAGCAACTGGCCGGTGGCCACGTGCAGGCGTTCGCCGGTTCCGCTCTGGCTGACCGATTCCCCGGTTGCCGCCAGCACCAGGTAGCTGCGTTGCGCGCCATCGGGCGTGCGCGTCACGAACAGCAGATGGCCGGGGAAGACCGGCTGGACCTCCACCACCTGTTCGCCGGCATGGGGCAGGGTCAGATGCCAGCCGGCATCACCGGCGCCGGCAGGCTGCGCGCGCAGGATGTGCCCGCCATCTGCGGCCTGCGCCGCGACTTCCACCAACGGGCCCGCCGTGGCGGCGCGCGTGGACGACAGGTCGGGCACCGCTGCAAGTTCGTTGCCCGCGCCATAGACCACGACCGGCGCAGTCGGCGATCCGAGCAGCACGGGCGCTTCGGGCATGAGCGGTTGCGCCGACGCCTGCATCCGGTGGAGGCATGACACCGCGGGCGCACCGCCCGGCTGGGGCGCCTCCGTGAGGGGGAAGCGCCATAGCTGGCCGGCATCGTCCGTCGCATAGGCAGCGCGTGCCGTGCCTGTCATGTCAGACAGCACGCTGGCCGCCACCAGGTTGCCGCTTGCCGGCCGGCCCAGGCAGTCGTGCTCCGGCAATGGCAAGGTGCGGACGGCGTACTGCCCGGCCCATGCCGCGCCGGCAGGCTTGTCCAATGGCAGCAGCGCAAGGCCGGAGCGGGCTGCCTCCGACTTGTCATGGGTCGAGGCAGCCAGCGTCACGACTGCGTACCAGCGCAATCCGTCCTGGCCGG
Organism: Cupriavidus sp. FW305-46; assembly: GCF_058787075.1. Lineage (NCBI taxonomy): Bacteria > Pseudomonadati > Pseudomonadota > Betaproteobacteria > Burkholderiales > Burkholderiaceae > Cupriavidus > Cupriavidus sp. FW305-46. The sequence continues at coordinate 14,290 of NZ_JBYSZI010000009.1, read as the reverse complement.
GAATGCCGGCGGCACGCACCGGGCCGCGCGCTGATAGTGGCAATGTGTCCGCGGCGGCGATCTCCCACAGCAATGCAAAGGGCATCGGACCGTCGGGATCCGAGATGTCTAGCGCGAATGCCGCAGCGGGGTTGCCGGTCCTGGCGCTGCCAGGGATGCCGCACAGCAAGACCGTGCGCCACTCGCCATGGATCGTCACATCCTGCGCTTCGGGGCGAGGGCAGGGCGCGGGCGCCAGCGGCGCGTCGTTCGCCGGCGTGGCGGCGGCATGGGGCAACAGCACGCCGGGCAGATAGGCGGCGCGCTCCTCGCCGGTCACGGCGTCGAACCCGTGCAGCAGGCCGTCGTTGGTGCCCAGCCAGACGACATGCGGGCGCAGGCTGTAGCGCGTGCGAAAGCCGGCGTGCCCGGGTTTGCCAGGCGCCCAGGCCGGAGGCGCCACCACCCGCACGCGCGCGCCTGCGGCATTGCCGAGTCGCGTGTCGCGCTGGCGCAGGGCCGCCTCGGTGCGGTCGCCGCGCAGCCATTCGAGGTGAGCGCGGTCAAGGCGGCCAAGCATGTCGGCGCTATCCGTATTCCGGAAGGCGGCATCGATGGCATCCCATTGCAGCGCGATGACGCGCTGCGGCGGCGCTGACGACGTGAATATGCGACGCGATCCGACAGGCCGATGGTCGAGGCTTGCGCCGGCCTCCCATAGATAAGGCGACAGCACTGGCGCCGGTCCTTGCCAGCCGACAGCGAACAAGCGCCCGGTCCATGGATATGCGCCCGCCGCGGTCCGGTAAGCCAGGGGCAGCCGGCCTGTTTCGGATCCGGTGGCGGCGGACGCTGGTGCAATGGCGATGGCCAGGCAGGCGAGGGCAAAGGCAACGAGGCGATTCACGGCTGGATCACGCTCTGTACCACGGCACGTGTCGCACGGCTGCGGCCGAAGCCGATGGCCGTGATCCGGATCCGTGGTGCCGGTGTGGTAGCGGAAGGGACATCCGGAGCGCTGTAGCCGGACGGTGGCTCTTCCAGAATCTCGGCGACATACCGCGGCAGTTCGCGCGTGCCGGCGGCACCCGCGGGCAGCACCGGCAGCGTCGCACCGGTGAAGCGGCCGAATGGCACGCCGACGGTGTCCGCGCTGGTGTCGGCCAGCAGCCAGGGCTGCCACACGGGCGGGCCGGTCACCGCTGGCCGGCACACGCCAGCCTGTTGGCCGCTGCCGCAGTGTCCCGGTGCCGGCCAGATGCCAAGCCGGCCCATCATGTCTTGCGATATGGCGGCCGCAAGCAGGTCCGACTCGGCATCAAGCAACGTGACCTCGGCGGCCCGGAATGCGATTTCGCGTTCGAGCTGCATGACGGCAAGTTGCCGCGCGGACAGCAGCATGTGCAGCGTGCCGGCAGCGGTCAGCACTATCAGCAGCAGCATCGTGGCGCAGAGCAGCAGCGTGACGGCGCCTGCATTGTGGCGACGTGGAAGGCGGCGGGCTAGCACAGCGTCTCCTGGCAGCGTGGCGCATTGCGCAGCCGCACCGTGGTGGCGAAGACGCGGCGGGCGGTGCTGGCCTGCGACGGCGGCACCGGCGCCAGATCGCCGGCGGCGGTGCCGGGTGCTGGCAACGGGTCGTCGCCTTTGCCCGGGCTTGCCGCCGCCGCCGAACCCGGGCGTTCGCCGCGCACGGCAATGGCAATCTGCACGGCCACCACGCGATGCCAGGCGGATTCATCCAGCGAGTGGATCGCGGATGCCGTCTCGAAGCGGTCGGCCCGGCCGTCGCGGTCCGTATCCAGGCCGTAGCGCACTTGCAGTGATTCAACGCCGCGGACCAGCGCGCCGGAGGTCCAGCCAGTGCCGTCGATCACGCCACCGCGGCGTGCCGGGTAGCGGCACAGCAGCTGCGGCACGCCATCGCTGCCCGCCGCGACATAGATCAGGTTGGCTGCGACGTAGCCACTGCGCGCGTCAGCACTGGCCACGCGCGCGGCGACGGCGTAGCCGCTGCAGTCGGTCATGGTTTCATCGGGCTGCGACGGCGCCGCCGGCAGGCCGCTGCCGCTGAAGCGGGCCAGCAGCGCATCGCTGCGGCCGACGCCGGCCCTGCCGCAGGACGGCACCGCACCGATGGCAGGCTGGCCGCAGTCGTCGGCGCCGCTGACGGCCGGTAGCGCAGGGTAGGAGGTGGCGGAAAGGGGCTCGCCCGGCCAGCCGGACTGGCGCAGCAGCGCGGCGATGATCGTCAGGGCGCGCTGGCCGCGTTCTTCGAGCAGGATGCGGTCGGTGGCGGTGAGGTAGGCGGTACGAGTGGCATGGAATGCCGCAACGGCTGCCGCGGTGACGATCAGGCCGAGTATCATTCCGACCAGCAGCTCGACCAGCGAGAATGCCCTGGATGCGTCCCGCCTCATGGCTGCCTCCACAAGGCGATCGCGGGTATGCCGGCCTGCCCGCCAAGCCATCCTGCCATGATCAGTGGCGAATCTTCCGGGCACGGAAACGCCGGGTTGTTCCCGCACCGGCTCGACCAGAGGTCTGGTCGCCCGCTTTGCAGTGCCGGCTGCGCTGTATCCAGCTCTGCTATCTCCACGGCAAGGCGGGCGGACCGGGCCAGCGCGTCGAGTTCGCGCAGCTGGGCCAGCGCCTTCGGCGCCAGCCCCATCATTGGCATCAGCCCGGCACCAAGGACGATCAGCGCGCACAGCGTTTCATGCAGCGCGAATCCCGCGGGGCGGCCGGCGCAGCGCGGTCTGCGGCGCGGGCGGGCAGGTTGATGTGCTGGCTTGCGAAGATCCGGCATGGGCGGTCACCGAGACTGGCAGGGACCGTCAGACTAGCTGTCGCGAGCAGGCGAATACGTGCCTAAGCGTGGAGGATTTGCAGAATGTTGTTTCGGTCTTCCTGGGAACAGCTACCAGGCAGCCTCGCTTACTGGCACACCGTGGCTTGTGTCGGCACGGGCGCGCATACGCGGACCCTGCCCAACTGGCTGATATCGATGAGTTTCTGGTTGCCGGTGCCCAGTCCCATCAGCACCTGGGCAGACTGCATCGCATCTGCCAGCGTGCGGGTATAGCCTACGGGCGAGTAGGAGAGGACCCCCGACTGCGGCGTGCTGGAGAATGCTACGGTCAATCCCTGGGCGGAGGGTACATGCTGAACCAGCACGGTTTGGCCCGTGCAGTCCGCGCTTCGATTTGGGTTCAGGCAGACAGTCCAGCCGTTGCGCCAGTCATTACTGACCGGCGCCACGGTAACCCAGCTATTGCGCGATAGCGCATTGGCCCGTGCCAGGGAAAGCGAGGAAGCCAGCGCGTCTGCTTCAGTGGCAAGCGTGTTGCGCTGAATGAAGGAGGTGTAGGCGGGTGCCGCCATGCCGGCGAGGATGACCAGCACGACCAGCGTGACCAGCAGTTCGATCAGCGTGAACCCGGTCTGGGGTCGGGGGGCTTGGGCGCGCATCACCAGCACTCCTGGGGCAGGTTCGCGAAGGCGGCGACATTGTTGATCAGCACGCCGCGCTCGCCGGTGCTGCGCAGCAGCAGCGTGCCGCACCGGTTGTCGGCGATGGCGGGCGTGGCGCTGACCTGCACGCATTCGTTGAATGCCAGGCCTGCGCACGCGCCGGATGCGATCGTGTAGTTGCCGCTTTCCGAGGCTTGCGGGAAGCCGCGCCAGGCGCGCGTGCTGTCGGCGGGGTCGACATAGGAGTTGGCCTGTGCATACCGACGCTCCAGTGCCTGCATGGCCGTCATCAATGCGGCCTTGGCTTCGGTGCGGCGCCCGCGGGCAACATGTTCGGCGTAGCTGGGATAGGCAATGCCGGCGAGGATGCCAAGGATGGCGATGGCAATCAGCATCTCCATCAGCGTGAAGCCGCTGGCGTGGCGACGCCGGTCACGGTGGCAGAGCGTCATTTTGCGGCTCCGAAATTACGAATCTCGCGCCAGCCAAGGCGCCCGGTGGCGGGGTGCCCCCCGTCGGTGGCTGTGTTGCCGGACACAAGCGGCCTGCTGGACAACGACGCGCCTCCGCTGCGGCCGCCACCCGATGCACCGAACGAAAACACGTCGATGAACTTCAGCGTGGTGATCTGGCCGACTGCATTGCGCTGTGGATCCACCGTGGTCTTGGTCTGGATCAGCACCGGCGCTCCCAGGATGCCGAAGGTGGAGAGATCGCCGGTCGATGTCCCCGTGGCGGGCATGCCGGTCAGCGCATTGATCTGGTAGCGGCCGCTGTTGCTGGAGGCACCGCAAAGGTCATCGCCGGTCATTAGCGAGTTGAACCAGATCTTTCCGTAGGCTGGCACGAGCGCGGTGACCTGGCGTTCTCCGTTGCCCGGGAAATCAAAGTACCACCCCGCTTTCTGCCCAGTCTTTGAGCCGAGGCTATAGCTGCGTGACGAATATTCGTAAGCGCCCTTGCTGTTGCGGGTCAGGGTGACCGGGTTCAGCATGCTGCGGTCTGCGATCGACTGGGAGCCCCCCGCATCGTAGATGCCGTACATGGCGTTCCGGGTCAGCGTGCCGGTGGTGATGGTGTCGGCAGGCTCCAGGTACTTCCCGGTGCCGAACACCACCATGTAGCCGCCGGGCGCGTAGACCCACTTGGGCTGGACCGTGATCGGCTGCGGTTTTCCGCTGGCATCGCGAGCCTGGAACAGCGGCCGGCCGTAGTTGCCGCCGCCGTAGTAGGGCAGGGCCCCGGCAGCGTTCCAGGTGGATGGGCCGCCATTGAGGATGAACTTCCAGAGGCGGCCCTGGAGGTCGCCGGCGTAGGCGGCGACGGTCTGTCCGTCGGTAAGCCGCACCAGCGCCGGCGAGCTCAGCCCGTTGGCAATGCCTGCGGTGGCGTCCGCCGCCATCGAGATCTTCCAGTAATTGACGCCCAGTTGCCACGGCGTCCCGGCCGGCTTGTCCAGTGCCACGATGAACAGCACCGAAGGCGCGGCCGGATTGCTCGCGCCATCCGCATCGTTGGCATTCAGGCCGTTGCCCGTCATGGCAAACCACTTGTACACAGGCTTGTTGTCGGAGTCCTTGCCGGCAAACAGCTTGACGATCTGGGGCGGCGACATGACGTTGCCCATGTCGGCATCATCCTTGTCCGTGAACTCCCACAAGACATTGCCGCTTCCGACGCTGGCGGGATCGCTGACATTCAGCGCAAAGAGGCCTTGCGCGCCGCCACCCATGCCAGAAACCAGCACGGTCTGCCAGGCGTTGCCGACCCGGGCTTCCGCCACGGCAGGCGTGGCGTCCACGTACGGACGATGGATATAGCTCGGCGAGGTCAGCTGGGCCAGGCTGGCGAACACCGCGTTTGGCACGTAGGCAAACAGTTCAGAGCCATTGGCGGCATTGAATGCGTGGAGCATGCCATCGTTGGCGCCGATATAAACGGCGGCGGTACGCTGGCTGTGGGCCTTGTAGAAGGCGGTGTAGTCGCGTTCGGCGATGGTGCTGGACGGGGCCGCCATGTAGACGGGGCCCGAGTTGACGATGTCGCCCAGCAGTGAGTCGCGCAAGCGCATGGTCCCCGTGCTGCCGGTGGATTGCTCCTGGCTGCGTTCGCCGCGCAAATAGCTGAGCCGGCCCTGGGCCACGGTGTCAGTCTCTGTCGGCGCGAGCTTCAGTGCGGCCTTCTGCGCGGCGTTGAGGGATTTCCACTCGAAGGTGGCGCCCGCACCCGCGCCGGTTCCCGCATTGTCGGCCGTGCCCGACGGGACCCAGGTCAGCAGATTGCGGGCAGCGGTGCGGGCAGTCAGCACCTTGCCGGCCTCCCAGGTTTCGGTATTGGAGATCTGAACGCCGGTATTGGGATCATTGATCACCGCCAGTGCCGACAGGCGCCCGTTCCATCGCTGGTCGAATCCGGGAGTGAACAAGAGGGTGTCGCTCGCCACCTGGGAAGAGGTCAGTGCCACGCCAGACAATGTGCCGGCCGCGTTGACGATTTGCGCGAAGACCCTCTTGATGGAAGCGATCATGGCGGCCGGCTGCCCGGCCAGGAACCAATTGGCGGGGACGTTGGATCCGCCCGACGATTCCCATTCGGCATTGCTGGTGACGGTGGCGCCGCTGGCCCCCTTGGTGCGGAACGGATTGCCATCACCGTTCTGGTCGTCAAAGCCGCCGTACTTTGCCGCCAGGTACATCTGGCTGCGGCGCTGTTCGTCGCCGACGCTGCCGTTCCCGTTCTCATTGACGTCGATGCTGAACGTGGTGACGCGCAATTCCGGCATATCCGGGCGGAAGCCGTAGGTATGCGCCCAATACGCGACGCCGGCCATATAGTAGGTGCCGTGCCCGCCGGAGCCGGTGTCGGCGCCAGCCAGGTTGGCGAGCGAGCTGTCGGGGCGGCTGTTGCCGGATGTTCCCGAACTCTCGAGATCGGCCACCGCCTGCGTCCAGGTCGTGACATCGAAGCTGTACTTGCTGTATTTCGATATCGCGTCAGCTGGCCGGGCCGAATCGTTGGCAGAGACCGGCTTGCCACCGGAGAGGTAGGTCGTCCTGATGTTGCCTGGGATGTATCGGTCCCAGTGCGTATTGATATCGGCAATGGCAAGGACGTAGTTCTTCTGGCAGCTGGCAAGGATGGGGTCTGTCCATTGCGTGTAGACCGGGAATCCATCCTTGTAGGCGCTGGCATTGTCGATGGCTTCGGGCGTTGGTTGCCGGCCTTGCAGGTAGCGGATGCTCTCGTAGTAGAGTTCGCCGACCGGATCCAATGACTTGTAGGCGCCGGAACGCCCGAACTGATTCAGGTAATTGATGACGCCGCTGATATTCTCTGACGCGCTCTCGGGGTTCTGGATGAATACGCCGTCGTCATCCCATTCCCGGCGCAGGTTGCTGGCTTGGTTGAAATTGCTGTCGACGGTGTTCGGCCCCACATACTTCAGGGGCGCCCGCAGGACACCGCCATAACGGGTATTGGCGCTGTCGTTCAGGTAGCCAAACGCGCCAAAGCGGACCTTGTCGGCATTGCGCTGCATTTCGCCAACCGGCTTGTACCCGGTGCGATACAGCTTGCAGAGATCGGTGCGGGACCTGGCTTCGCTTGCGTCGCAGACTTGCACCCGTACCAGGTAGGTGCCCTGGTTCCTGTACTTGCCGGGGCTCGAGCAGCTGGCGCCGGATTCGGTGCTGTCCCCAAAGAACACCTTGTTGCCACATGAGGTGATGTACAAGGTCCTGCTGCTGAAAGGCGTGACCGAGGACGCCTTGTCGTAGGTCTTGCGGGGGAAGTAGGAGTTGCTGTTGAAAAAACTCTCCTGCAGCACAGCACGTTGCAGGATGGTCTGCGTGGCGGTGTCAACGACGCGGTCGCCCCCGGTCAGCGCGTAGCGCAGCATATCGATGGCCGAGGCCGTGGCCCAGTTCATGAAGTTGCCGCTGAACTGGCCCGCGCATGTGTGATCGGCCGTGTTGGCGTCGCCGGCAATGACAAAATAGCCATTGCTGGCGCTTCCGCTGTAGGTGTAGCACTTGAGCGGATTGAAGTAGCCAATGTATTCGGTGGTCGGCGAATACGAGCCGGAGCGATAGGCTGCCCCAACCGTGGGGAACTCCACCGAGAGCGTCAGCAGCAGGTTGGGATGGATATTCTGGTTGCGGCCGTACAGCGGCGCCTGCGCGATCTTGACGGTCGCGAGGCTGCTCTGTTCCGTTGCGGCAAGCAGCGGGCCCGCGGGCAGGCTGAGAAGCGCAGCCATTGCCGCGAAAATGAATTTCCGGATGCGGCTCATTTGCCGTGCTCCGCGACAGGCATGGACGTTGCCATTCATTCCCCCTTCCGGTAGTACGACTGCAACATGACCCGGGTCGCCGGGTTAGCGCCAAAGCCGACGGCCGTGACGCGGAAGATGTATGCGCCCTCGCTCGCGCCTGGCGACATGTCGCTGATCGGCTCGATGATGTAGCGCGGCAAGGCCGCAGGCAGCAGCCCGCCTGTCGCGGTCGGGAACCTGCGGCCGGTGAAGGTGCCGTAGGCGGTGGTGCGTGCGTTGGCGCCCGTCTGGCTGAAGTCAACGGCAAGCCAGTTCGGCGTGCCGTCGAGCACCGGGTCGCACAATCCCTGGAAGGGTGAGGCGCCGGTCACGCCCGTATTGCAGCCCGCCACGAACGGCAGCACATTCATCGTGGTGCCGGAGAAGATGGCCGACCGGCTGGTTGGGGCGGAAACACCCTGGATGTCGATTTCTGCATCCAGCAAGGCTGCCTCGGCCGCTTGCTGAGCCAGGTCCCGGTCGCGCTGGTTCGATGCCATGCGCTTGCTGCCAATGGCCAGCCGGGCACCGGCGATGGCGATGACGCTGATGATCAGCAGCATCACCAGGGCGGTGATCAGCGCGATGCCACGTGGGCTGGGGTGCGCGGTGCGGACGTTCATGTCGGCGAGCAGGTGGTGCAGGTGGCCATGTTCCGGAGCTGTACGGTGACGGTGTACAGGCGCCGCATCCGCTGCAGTTGCGTGGCCGGCGTGAAGGACGTGTCGTTGCCCGGTGAGCCCGGGAACAAGCGCCCGAACAGGCGAAAGGTTGGTGGATCCCGAGGCGATGCGCTGGCGGTATCGCCCATCAGCACCATGGCCATCTTTATGGCGACGACGTTCTGCCAGGTGGTGGGCAGGGCCAGCACCTCGGTGGCCGACAGGAAGCGGTCCGGGGTCTGGTCGAAATTCGTATCCACGCCGTAGAGCACCTGGAAGACTTCGACGCCTGAGATCAGCGAAACAGCCTGATATGCCGTGCCGGCCGTGAGGATTTCCTTGTTGGCGGCGTCCCGTGGACGATAGCCACACATCAGCTGAGGCATGCCGCTGGCATCGTTGCTGACATAGAAGACCGCCATGCCGCGCGCGAGGTCTGCGTCTTCCCAGGCCTGCGGCTCGGCGACGCCATTGCCGGAGCAGTCGATCATGCTGTTGTCCGGAACGGTGCGGTCCTGCTGTGTGCCGGAGCCGAAGAAGCGGACCTGCAGCACGTCGCTCTTGTTCACGGCGCCCGCCTGGGCTGGACACGCGAGGTTTTGCGCCGGATTGCCGAGGTCTTGCGTGGGGGCGCCGCAGCTGTCGAGCCCACTGATGGTCGGCGACAGGCTCGTGGTGGTGAGCATGACGCCTCCAGGGCTGGGCGCCGGTGGCCCGCTGGCGCCGGGCGAGGCCGCGGCGCTGTTGCCCGCATAGTTGCTCCAGGCGGCCTGGCGCACGATCCGCACCACGGTATCCACCGCAAAGCGGCCTTTCTCATCCAGCGCAGTGGTGTCGTCGATGCTGTTGTAGTTGGCTCGCCCGGTCAGGTAGAGCGCCGCGGCAGCCATGATCAGGAGCAGGCTCAGCGTCATCGCCACCATCAGCTCCACCAGCGACAGCCCCAGTTGACGATGCCGACCGGCGTTGGGATACGTCCTGGCGTTGCGCATGTCAGTTCACCGTACCCTGCGTGGCCACGATGACCACCTGGGGGCGCGTGCCCATATCGGACATGTCGACCCGTGCCGCGACTGTTTTGGCTGCAAGCCGGGAGATCCAGCCGATCTTGATGACTATCGGGGCGTCGTCCGCGCGGCCAGTGGCCGAGGGCGTGCATCCCCATGAGAAGCCGGTGGCCTGGTCGTAGGCGACCATGTCCCGGCAAATCACGGCGCGTCCGCCAGGCAGGCCTGTGCTGACACGTTCCCAGAACTCGGCGACATCGAAATCCGCCAGTTGCTGTGCGCACCCGGCCGCCGTGCCCGGGCAGGCGACAGCGTACGGGCTGTTTGCCGCCGTGAGCGCAGGCGGCTGCCCGCTGGCCGTGTCGATGAAGTAGCGGTTCGGGGTGATGGCTTCCGCCGCCGCGCCGGTTTGCGAGACGGCCGGATTGGCACGCATGCGCTCGGCCATCTCGGTGGCCAGCTGCATGGCAGTGGTGTCGTAGGAAGCTTGTTGCGTGAAGCGGGATGAATTCAGCAGCAGGCTGGCGACGCCGAGCACGCCAACCGCCAGAACGACAATTGCCACCAATGCTTCGAGCATGGCAAAGCCGGCTGCCCCGCGGCAGCGTTGACCCATTCTGACCCCCGTCAAAAGACGTCCGACTTCGTTAACTTCTTTTTTTTGGTCTGCAATCCCGGGCCCTTTTAATATGCGACAGCGGGCCTTGCGGAAATGCAACGGGGATTAAACAACGATTTTGTTACTTTTGCTACCCCTTCCGAGGGGTGGACGCCGCAAACTCATCCAGCACGTCGCGGAATTCCGACACGTCCTCAAAGCTCCGGTACACCGAAGCAAAGCGGATATACGCGATCTTGTCGAGCTTGCGCAATTCGCGCATCACCAGTTCGCCGACCTGGCTGCTTGGGATTTCTTTCTCTCCCAGTGCCAGCAGCTTTTCTTCGATGCGGGTGATGGCTTCGTCGATGGCTTCGGCCGAGACCGGGCGCTTGCGCAGCGCCAGGCGCATGGAGTCCTTCAGCTTGGCGCGGGTGTAGTCCACGCGCGAGCCGTTTTTCTTGACGATGGCGGGGAAGAACAGCTCGATCCGCTCATAGGTGGTGAAGCGGCGGTCGCAGGCTTCGCAGCGGCGGCGCCGGCGCACGGCATCGCCGTCTTCCGACATGCGCGTGTCGAGTACCTGGGTATTGGAATGACCGCAAAAGGGGCATTTCATGCCGGACCACCTTCAGTTGAACCCCGTCGCCTTGTCCGTGTTGTCGTTCTGCGGAGGCGGGGCGGGTTGGCGAGGCCCGCAGGCCGGTGCCCGAGGACGCCGGCTTGCGGAGCTGCCGGCCGCTCATGCGAAATCCGCATGGGCGGCCTCGATGCATCAGCCGTAGACCGGGAAACGCTTGGTCAGGGCTGCCGCCTGCTCGCGCACGCTGGCGATATTGGCGGCGTCGTGCGGGTTGTCCAGCACGTCGGCGATCAGGTTGCCGACGATGCGGGCTTCTTCTTCCTTAAAGCCGCGCGTGGTCATGGCCGGCGAGCCCAGGCGGATGCCCGAGGTCACGAACGGCTTTTCCGGATCGTTGGGGATGGCGTTCTTGTTGACGGTGATATGCGCCTCGCCCAGGATGCGCTCGGCTTCCTTGCCGGTGATGTTCTTGGCGCGCAGGTCGACCAGCATCACGTGGCTTTCGGTGCGGCCCGAGACGATGCGCAGGCCGCGCGCGATCAGGGTCTCGGCCAGCACGGCGGCGTTCTTCACCACTTGCTGCTGGTATTCCTTGAACTCGGGCGTCAGCGCTTCCTTGAAGGCGACGGCTTTGCCGGCGATCACGTGCATCAGCGGGCCGCCCTGGATGCCGGGGAAGATGGCCGAGTTGATGGCCTTCTCGTGCTCGGCCTTCATCAGGATCACGCCGCCGCGCGGGCCGCGCAGGCTCTTGTGCGTGGTGGTGGTGACGAAGTCGGCGTGCGGCACCGGGTTCGGGTAGACGCCCGCGGCGATCAGGCCGGCGTAGTGGGCCATGTCGACCATGAAGTAAGCGCCGATCGACTTGGCAACCTTGCTGATGCGCTCGAAGTCGATGCGCAGCGCGAAGGCCGAGGCGCCGGCGATGATCAGCTTGGGCTTCTTCTCCTGGGCCAGCTTTTCCAGCGCGTCGTAGTCGATGTCTTCCTGGGCGTTCAGGCCGTAGCTGACCACGTTGAACCACTTGCCGCTCATGTTCAGGGCCATGCCGTGGGTCAGGTGGCCGCCTTCGGCCAGGCTCATGCCCATGATGGTGTCGCCCGGCTTGAGCACGGCGAAGTACACGCCCTGGTTGGCCTGCGAGCCCGAGTTGGGCTGCACGTTGGCGGCTTCGGCGCCGAACAGCTGCTTGACGCGGTCAATGGCCAGCTGCTCGACGACGTCGACGTACTCGCAACCGCCGTAGTAGCGCTTGCCGGGGTAGCCCTCGGCGTACTTGTTGGTCAGCTGCGAACCCTGGGCGGCCATCACGGCCGGCGAGGTGTAGTTCTCGGAGGCGATCAGCTCGATGTGGTCTTCCTGGCGCTGGTTCTCCTGCTGGATGGCGGCAAAGACCTCGGGGTCGATCTGGTCGATCGTAAAACGGCTGCGTTCGAACATGGCGAAACTCGTCTGAAAAATAGGGAATCCGATTCACGCATCGGGGATAGGGCGCGCGGGGAAGGCTAGCGGCGACCAGCACCGGCGGCTCGTTGTAACCGTCGGTGCAGGGCGCACCCTGCTTCCCATTCGCTGCCCAGGCGAGCGGCAGGCGCAAGCAACTTCACGCCTAGGCGTGCTGAACGTTACGCGAACGCGCAATGAACGTCACGCCAGAGAACTTGCGCTTCCTCGTGGTAGTGCCCACTGACTTCGCCAGTCGCGCAAGATGGAATGGTTGCGCGCAGTGTAGCGCGAGGCGGGCGCCCGCCGCAAGCCGTCGGCCCCGCCAGGCAAGCACTGGCAAGGGCTGGCCAGCAACTTGCTGTTGCAAAGTCGTCATGCGGGTTTACACGAAACCGCTATCGCTCTCCGTTACAATCGCGGCCATGACAAACTTTGTCTGGACCCTGCGGGTGTACTGGGAAGACACCGACGCGGGCGGCGTAGTGTTCTACGCCAACTACCTGAAGTTCTTCGAGCGCGCCCGCACCGAGTGGCTGCGTGCGCTCGGCATCGAGCAGCAATCGCTCGCCGACGAGGCGGGCGTGGTCTTTATCGTCCGCAGCACGGCGGTGGACTACAATGCGCCCGCCCGGCTGGATGACCAGCTCGAAATCCGCACGCGCATCGACCGGGTCGGCCCGGCGTCGGTCCAGTTCACCCAGGAAGCCTGGCGTGGCGAGCTGATGCTGGCCTCTGGCGCGATCCGTGTTGGGTGTGTCGATCGAAGCACTTTCCGTCCCGCCCCGATTCCCGACCCCGTTCTAGCTACCATCAAGTCCGCACGATGAATCCCGTGACCGTCACGCAAGACATGTCGATCGTAACGCTGGTGCTCCACGCCAGCCTGCTGGCACAGGCCGTCATGGCGCTGTTGCTCGTCATGTCGCTGTTTTCGTGGACCTATATCTTCCGCAAGCACCTGGCGCTGCGCTCGGCGCGCACCCAGACCGAGGGGTTCGAACGCGACTTCTGGGCCGGCGGCGACCTGCAGGCGCTATATAACAGTGCCGTCAACAACCGCCACAACACCGGCGCGCTGGAGCGGATCTTTGAATCCGGCATGGGCGAGTTCCTGAAGGCGCGCGAGCGCGGCAACGAAGCCGGCGCGCTGCTCGATGCGGCCCGGCGCGCGATGCGCGCGGCCTACCAGCGCGAGATGGATGTGCTGGAATCGCATCTGCCGTTCCTGGCGTCGGTGGGTTCGGTGAGCCCGTATATCGGCCTGTTCGGCACGGTCTGGGGGATCATGAACGCTTTCCGCGGCCTGTCGAATGTGCAGCAGGCGACGCTCGCATCGGTGGCCCCCGGGATTGCCGAGGCGCTGGTGGCGACCGCGATCGGCCTGTTTGCTGCCATTCCTGCCGTGATCGCCTACAACCGCTATGCCACGGAGATCGACCGCCTGGCGATCCGGTTCGAGAGCTTCATGGAGGAGTTCCTGAACATCCTGCAACGGCAGGCGCGTTAACTGCAACGTATCGAATCTAATCCAGACGGTCCGGGCGCAAGCCCGGGCCGGCGTTTCCAGGAGTCCTGCAATGGCAGCCATTCAGCGCCGCGGCGGCTCGCGCCGCCGGGCCAGCGCCGACATCAATGTCGTGCCGTACATCGACGTCATGCTCGTGCTGCTGGTCATCTTCATGGTGGCGGCGCCGATCGTGAGCCCCGCCACCGTCGACCTGCCCACCGTGGCCAACGCCACGCCGCAGCAGAAGGCGCCGCCGATCGTGGTCACCGTGCACGAGAGCGGCCAGCTGACCGCGCGCGGCAAGGACAGCGCCGGCAATGCCTTCGAGCGCAAGCTCGACAAGCAGGGCCTGCTCGACTTCGTGCACCAGCGCCAGAACGAGAATCCCGACCAGCCGGTGGTGATTGCCGCCGACCGCGCGGTCAAGTACGAGGCGGTGCTGGACGTGATGTCGATCCTGAAAGCCGACGGCGTCAAGCGCGTCGGCCTGATGGTCAAGTCCAAGACCTCCTGACGCATTGAAGCGCCTATCTGATTGCCGTTGCGCCTGATGAAGACCGTCGCCGCCTATCCCTACCAGCCGGTCAAGGAGCGGGGAACCCTGCGTTCCTTCCTGTTCGCGCTCTTCATGCACATGCTGCTGGCTGTCGTGCTGTACTACGGCGTGCGCTTGCAGAGCAGCACCCCCGTCGGCGCCGAGGCCGAGCTGTGGGAAGAGATTC